>JAGCXJ010000351.1 GCA_017961385.1 Lachnospiraceae bacterium | reverse complement strand
GTCCGCCGAGTCAGTCATCCCTTTATAATCTGTCTAATTGAAACTACAAGAAGCGGTGCATACATGAATATCAGATTCAGCCGCTCCCATAAGCCTTCATTATTTATGATCGTATTTGAAAACTCCGGTTTGTCCGACATGACAAACAAAACAAAGAACGCCAATGCGATCACAAAACAAACTATGCTCACGATTCCTACGCCTATATCTGTACTCTTGAAGGAAAGAATTGCTATCAAAAGTGGTACAAAGAGAAATAGCATAAAACCAATAACTGACCCGACGCCATGAATCTTTGATGCTGTCGTAACAATATCTTTTGATTCATTAACGCTGAAGAAACAGGTGAATATACAGGCTCCGACCGCAAATATCGCTGTAAATGCGATCACGGTGTATGTAAGCCCGGCTGAGACGGGATAATATCGCTTATACAACGCCGGTAAAGCAACTAGAAACATCATGCCCTCCATCAGCATCCATATGTTAAACGGAATACGCACCGGACTCCTGGGATTTCCCAATGCGCTTATAGACATTTTCATACTGCTGTATTCTTCGTATAAGCATGGTAACACTAACGAGACCAGAATATCTCCGGTCATTGCTAGAATCAGTGCATACCATCCAAATCGGTAAATCTTTTCCATTTTTATCATTTACTCCATAGCCTTAAAACAAGAATACCTTCCGGTATTACTGGTCAAGAAATCTTTTCACTGCCTGACAAAACTCTTCCGGCAACTGACCCTGCGGAGAGTGACCGCAGCCTTCGATCAGATACAGTTCCTTCCTCGGAGCTGCTATCACTTCCAAATATTCATATATCAGACCAACCGGGCAGATCCAGTCACAAGAGCCGGAAACAAAGAATACAGGCATTTGATACTTCTCATGAGAATCGAAGGCATTGAAATCCATCATATAGTCATCAACAGGTTTTTGGAGTTGCTCATAGCGTTCCATACCGGTATCCGACATCATAGAGGCAATCTCAAACATATACCATCTCACATCGTCAACTCCAAGAACAGGACTTGTAAGTGCTGCAATGGTAGAAACATCTGTAGTAACCGTCTGCGGATGATATGTCTCTACAAAACTTCTCAACTTAAGGAGATTGGATAGATTCATATTTGAAGAAAACTCCTCATATGCCGCTTCCATTTCGGAAGTATCGTCACCGTTTTTCCTTGCGATAGCAAGAGCATCCTCATACGAATAGGTATCTCCATAATAATTCCTCTCATTAACCGCTTGTCCTATTCCTATGAAGGCCGATACCTTTTCGGGATGAGCAAGCGCATATCTGCTTCCTAAAACACTTCCGTAAGAATGTCCCATAATAATAACCTGCTCCTGTGAAAATCTTTCGCACAGATAATCAACAAGAGCATCCAGATCTGCCAGCTGTGTATCAAAGGATAGTGTTTCATTATCTGGGTCAATGGCAGCATTGCGATAGTAAGATCTTCCACATCCTCTCTCATCCCAACCCACAACAGTGTAGTCATCGGTCAGATAATCCTGCCAACAGTAATCGACAAATGTTGTAGGTGACCCCGGACCACCGTGAAGTGAAATGATTACGGGATTATTAATGCTTTCCCCTGCGATGGTAATATATTCCTCCTGATTGGTAAGTTTGACATAAATCTGCTCATTTACTCCATCTTTATATCTAACAAAATGCTTCAGCTGGTTAATGTTTCTTCCTGCAATAAAGAATGTAAATGCAGCGCATACTATCACAGCGATCAGAATCCCTACGACCTTAAATGTTCCGAGAACTATTCGTGCCGGAAGCTTTTTCTTTTGCCTTGGTTCATATACCTCTTTTCTATGCTGTATGTGAATCCCGATATGACCTATGCCAAGGATAATAGCTCCGATGAGCATCAGGATATTTCCACCATAGATGCCGAGAAGATAGAAAGCAATAACCGGCAGCGTGGCTCCCGCAACAGGTATTCCAAGAATTCCTCTGTAAAAATCCTTCATTGTCTTTTCACTCTTAAAATACCGGATCCAGAAAATCTCATACAGGATCATGCATAGGAATGAGGTTACGAGTACTACAATCCAGAAGTTCCATCCTTTATAGTTAAAATCAGAAAAAATGAGCGCCACAGGCGTAACGATAAACTGCCCAATCCTCTCCAAAGCAAGTAGTACTCTATTCTCGCGTGCCGCATATTTCTCATAATCCTGTGGTTTATTCCTTGTCCATATATAATTGGGAACAAATAGCATTATCAGCCATATCAAGCCTGTGTATGACAATCCAAACCTCATAATTATAATTGCCTTCCTTTCATCTTCGATTATCTTCCAATTTATCTTTCAATGCTCCCCTATGACCCAGAGCGATTTCCAACTCCTCTACACTGTGTGTATGTCCGTGTTTGCCTTCATTAATCACATGAGCGTGATCATGGGAATGCTCGATAGCATGCGTATGTGTAGAGCCGTCATGTGTATGCGTTATCAGGTGTGTGTGTGCATGTTTATGGCTATGTATCAATGTATCTCTGACGATCAGGACAGTCCCTGCGATCATTATTATCAGCGCAATTATAAACAACATCGTGAATCTTTCTTTCAGGAATACAGCTGACATTACCACCCCGATAAACGGGGCGATCGCATAATAAGCGCTTGTCTTTGCTACTCCCAGAGTCTTCTGTGCTCTGATGTACGTGAATATGCTGAGTCCATATGCAACAAATCCGAGAATCATTATTATTGCTATATATGAAATCCCCGGAATGCTCTCTCCAAGTATCATAGCAACTATAAACGATCCTGTTCCTGATCCGAGTCCCTTTATGGTCACTATCTCATAAGTGCTTTTTCCGGATATCTTTCTTGTACAGTTATTTTCAAGTCCCCAGCAGACAGTTGCTCCAAGAACAAATACCGAACCCAAGGAAAAAGAGAAGCTCCCCTCTCCTGAAAATGAAAGGATTATGCTTGCCACTGTAATAAGGGATATTGCTCCCCACAGTCTTGCAGATACTTTCTCCCGGAAGAGTCCGAATGCGATCAGCGTTGTTGCTACGATCTCAAAATTTCCAAGAAGTGATGCGTTTGCTGCTGTCCCCAACTTTACACCTATCATCAGCAGGATCGGCGCTATAATATCCAGAACAACCATTGCCAGAGTATAAGGTATATCTTCTCTACCAATTCTTTCATCCCGGGATTCTTTTTGGGCGTGAAAAACATACATGATCCCGACGCCAAGACCTGCTCCAAGGTACAGAAATGCGGCCATGAATGTCGGTGCCACGTTATTAAGCAATAGTTTCGAGCATGGTATGTTTATCGCATAAAACAGTGCCGCAAGAACGGCATATATGATTGCATTCAGTTTCTTATAGTCCAAAACGTTTCACTTCCCTTTGGTAAAATGCAATACCTGAACATAAACATCTTTTGTTATACTGACCGTCTTAAATCCGGACCGTTCAAAATCCATCCTGTTTTTTTTCGTGGTACGGAAGCCTGCATCTTTGAAAAAAGTGTTAAATATCCATCTTACTATAAGTGGAAACCTAGGATCACTGATATAAAGGGATCCTCCTGGTTTCAGCACTCTCATTGCCTCATTTCTGAACCGCTCCTGATCAGGGAAGTGATGATAAGCCATACAGGCCATCACTACATTCATAGATTCATCTGCATACGGCAAGGAAGCACAGTCTCCGGAAACAAACTGATAATTCGGATTCTTTTCCTTTGCAATCGCTATCATATTCTCACTTACATCAAGACCGAATCCACGAATTCTCTTTTGCCTGCCTATAAAAGATAAAACTGTTCCCGTTCCGCACCCCACATCAAGAACAGCATCCCCGTCTTTGACCTCGATCTCTTTAATCAGATCAGCGTAAAACCTTCCGCTGCCTTTTCCCATGAATCCTGTATCATAATTATCCGCATAATTATCAAATTCCATGATCAGTCCTCCCCTCTATACGGCAGTTCCGAAGAATAATCAACAGATCTTTGAAGCACAGATATCAATGCCTTGAACGATTTCATATCCGGATCAAGATAATAGTAATTCCTTGTTCCTTCTCTTCTTACATTTATAACCCCTGCATCTTTGAGTATCTTCATATGATGAGATACGGCAGGACGTGACAGGCTGGACATCTTTACAATATCCCCGACGAGCATCCCCATTGGCTCAGCAGTTATC
>JAGCXJ010000030.1 GCA_017961385.1 Lachnospiraceae bacterium | reverse complement strand
GTGTTAATGTTGTTTTGGAGGTATAGTCTTTATGAAGCTTATTTTGCGTGATACATATCTGAATGAACTGTCAGAGTTGATAAACACCCCGGATATCAAGGTCATCACCGGAATTAGAAGATCCGGGAAATCCAAGTTAATGGATGCCTTGAAGGATCTTATCATGGATGCTGATCCGTCCGCTAATATACTTCATATAAACTTTAACCTTATGGATTATGAAAATCTTCTTGAATATCATTTGCTTGAAGCCTATGTAGAAGAAAGATATTCATCAAAAGTCAACAATTATGTTCTTATAGACGAGATACAGATGTGCGAACATTTTGAGAAAGCTATCAACAGTTTGCATGCCAAAGAGAAATACGATATTTATGTAACCGGATCTAATGCATTTCTCCAAAGCAGCGATCTTGCAACTCTGTTTGTTGGGCGAACATACGAAGTTCATATTCTTCCCTTCTCATTCAAAGAGTACGTAATGTATTATCCTCCAGAGAATAAAAATGTCAGCCTGACTAATTATATTACTGAAGGCGGGATGGCCGGATCCTATCTTTATAAGAATATGAATCAGAAGTACCGGTACATTAATACTGAAGTGCTAAATGCTTTAGTAGTAAGGGACATAATCAACAAGTATAAGATCCGCAATGAACCATTGCTTCACATGCTTATTGATTTCATGATGGACAACATAGGCAGTGAGATCTCTGTAAGATCGATCGCTGATTCTCTGGCAGGAAACAAGATTGCGGCAGACCATAAAACAATTGGGAAATACATTGAGTATCTATGCAATGCATTTGCATTTTACAGGGTCAGAAGATACGACATTAAAGGAAAGAGATACCTCAGATCAGTAGACAAGTACTATCTCTCTGATCATAGTTTCAAATACGCCAGACTGGGTACCAAGAATATGGATTACGGACACGTTCTTGAGAATATAGTTGCTATGGAATTGCTCAGAAGAGGGTATGAGATATATGTTGGCGTAGTAGGCGGAAAAGAAGTCGATTTTGTAGCAATGAAGCAAGGTAAAAAGACATATATACAGGTTTCATACGACATAACAGAGCCGAAAACTTTTGAAAGAGAGATAACCCCTTTACTGAAGATCACAGATGGATACTCAAAGATGATCATAGCAAGAACATATCAACCGGAGTATCATCACGATGGAATAAAGATTATCGACGCAGCCGAATGGCTTTTGAGCGATAAAAACGAATGATGAGATATTTAAGAGGAGGTATAAAAAGATGAAACAATACATAGTTGACGCATTTACTGATACATTATTTCATGGAAATCAGGCTGCTGTATGCGTGATGAGTGAATGGATATCTGACGGGTTGATGCAGAATATTGCTAAAGAGAATAATTTTTCTGAAACAGCATTTACGGTAAAAGAAGGTGATATCTACCATTTGCGATGGTTTACTCCGGGAGGAGAGATAGACTTCTGTGGACATGCGACACTGGGGGCCTCATTTGTGCTTTTTAATTTCTATGAAAAAGAAAAAGATGAGATCTCTTTTGTAACGCAAGTAGGAAAACTGAGTGTAAAAAGGGTAGATGATGAGTATGTTATGGATATGCCGGCATATAAGTGTTTATCTGTACCGGTGACAAAAGAGATGGAAGACGCGCTTGGAGTAAAACCTATAGAAGCATATCTTGACAGAGATTTATTGATGGTACTTGAGACAGAAGAGCAGGTGAAAGATCTTTCCCCGGATATTGAAAAGATGAAACTTCTTGAGGGACTTACTATTGCTGTGACAGCACCCGGTCGGGAATATGACTCTGTATCCAGGGTGTTTGTACCTAAGCTTGCTATTTCAGAGGATCCTGTTACGGGAAGTTCTCATTGTATGATCGCACCTTATTGGAGCGAGAAGCTGGGAAAGAAAGAACTGAATTGCTATCAGGCATCAGAACGGGGAGGAGATTTAAAGATCACTGTTTCCGGTGACAGAGTGTATATTGCCGGAAAGGCAGTTTTGTTTTCTGTTAGTGAGTTGTATATAAACGATTGACTGCGTTTGCATAGGAAGATGTAAGTTATATCATGGATTAAACGATCTAAGCCCCTTGAGAGATCAGGGACCTATAGGAGAACTGAAGATCACGAACTTAATAAGTTGGAAGGAGTTGCCTTGTTGGTCTATAAGTGTGCAGACATAAGTGATGCAGATGTGCTGGTAGAGATATACAACTCTGCATTCTACGATGATTTCGTCCGTTACGGACAATGTCCGGCGTATGGCAGGACACGTGAAAACATGGAACAGTCGGTACGGGATTTTCCCAAGACCATTCTTTACGATGACGGGAAACCGGTCGGTGTTATATCTGTTAAAGCTGAAGGTCCGGGAAAGTATTACATAGGCTGCCTGGCAGTAATAAAAGAAGAACAGGGACGGGGAATAGGAACGCTGTTACTGAAGCATTTTATGAGCGAACATCCGGATTGGGAAGAGCTGACGTTGGTAACGCCTAAAGACAATGAACGCAACATCAGGTTTTATACAGAACGCTTTGGCTTTGATATAGTTGGAGAAGAGGTTGACGGGGCAGTAACGGTTCTTTGGTTTAAGCTTAGCAGGTAAACTGATCAATGATCGTATACATAATTATCAGAATAACCGACTAAGACAGATCGCGATCTATATGTTTTTCGGGAGAACGAATTATCATGTGCTTTGTATGTGAAAGAATTAAGGAAACCAAAGAAGGGAATAATCCATTTCTTGTAAAAGAACTTGAAACCGGATACGTGGTAATTGGAGATTAT
>JAGCXJ010000350.1 GCA_017961385.1 Lachnospiraceae bacterium | reverse complement strand
ATTCATTCGTTTATATATATCCTGAAGTCTGCTTCTATCCCTTTTAAACATCTCGAAATATGCGCCGAAATGATGGGCGATAGTCACAGGTTGAGCCTTCTGAAGATGAGTAAAGCCGGGCATATAAGTTTCGATATTCTCGGACATTACTCTGTAAATTACATTTAAAAGGTCATAAAGCAGATCGTCAGTCGCAGCAACTTCTTCTCTGACATAGAGTCTCATATCAAGAGCCACCTGATCGTTTCTGCTCCTTCCGGTATGCATCTTTTTACCGGCATCTCCGATCCTTTCGATAAGCTTTGCTTCAACGAAGCTGTGTACATCTTCATATTCAGAACTGAATTCAAGATTGCCTTTATCTACATCCTCCTGGATAGATGTCAGACCTTTAACTATGGCATCCTTCTCTTCAAGAGTAATTATCTTTTGCTTTTCGAGCATGACAACATGAGCAATACTACCCTCAATGTCCTTGTAAAACAGCCTTTTATCAAAGGATAATGATTCGTTGAACGAAAATACGCTGTCTTCAGTTTCTTTGGTAAATCTTCCTCCCCAAAGCTGTGCCATGATCAACCTCCATTTAGCCTAAAATAATTATTAAGTCTAGATTTGATGATATCATAACGACACATTCAATTCAAGGTAATGACGCACAAAAAACATTGCAATTTTATGGCCTATCTCAAAATATTCAACAAGTATGTTTTGATTATGATGTTTTACTTATCTAATTGTATTTTTCAACATTCAACAAATAAAAAAGCCCCGATTTTACGGGACTTTTCAAAGCTGAAAATGGGACTCGAACCCACGACCCCTTCATTACGAGTGAAGTGCTCTACCAACTGAGCTATTTCAGCATCTTCTCAATTATATCATCTAGTGAGAAAAAAACAAGAAAAATATCATTTATCAAGATGTACATCCAACTGCGGATATGGAATCTCAATATCATTCTCATCAAGCGCATATTTGATATCTTCAAGTAAACTCCAACGAGTCTTGAAGAACTGATCAGCATCGGCAAAACACCTGATGCCGAGTATAACGCCACTGTTATCGAGTTCGGCAACAAATACGATCTTTTGAAGATCAGACAGTACCAGATCGCTCTTATCGATAACATCCATTATAACGTCTTTGGCTTTTTTGATATCGGCTTTATATGAAATGGAAACTCTAAGGTCAAGTCTGCGTTTGCCTTCATCCGAAAAGTTGACCATGCTTGAATTAGCCAAGATGCCGTTTGGAAGTACTATGGTCTTATTATCGTAAGAAAGAAGCTTTGTATAAAAAAGCGAGATTTCTTTAACTGTGCCTTCGTTGCTGTGTGTATCTTCTTTAATGTAATCGCCAACCTTAAAAGGCTTTAGAAGAAGGATAAGTATACCGCCGGCAAAATTGCTAAGAGATCCCTGCAGAGCAAGACCTATTGCGATTGACACTGAACTGATAAGAGCAGCTATAGATGTTGCTTCCACACCGAAGTTAACTGCAGCCCAGAGTACTAGTAGAATAGTCAGAACAGCTTTAATGAGACTGTCGGTAAACTGAACTACGCCTTTTTCGACATTGATCTTCTCGAGTGCTTTTCTTACAGTTTTTCTGAGCATATTGATAAGCTTTATACCGACTATGATGATTATAAAGGTAAGCAATACCTTAACCCCCATAGCGATAAGTTTATCAGGAAGCTCATTGAGATATGTCTGCAAAGCTCCGCTTTTTATGTTATTACTTATATCTTCAACAGTCTGCATTCCAAACTGTTCATCGATATTTGACTGATTTTCTGAAGAAGCATCATATAAAACATTTACTGATGCTTCAGTGATGTTTAAGAAATAATGATTCATGTCTATACTAGTTTTCTTTTACTGAGGCTATTGTATTCTTTTGCTTTTCTTAAAGCTTCAGCCTCAAGTTCCTTTGCTCTTCTTTCAGCTTCAGCTTCAAGTTCTTTTCTTATAGCTTCTGCTTTTCGGGCTGCAATCTTTAAAAACTCCTCTTCCATAAAAGGTGTATATGAGAAGAATGACACAGATAACGCAGGTAATCCAACCGTTAAGCTGCTTTCCTTTCCATCATATTCCTCATCAACAGTTTCGACATTCTTGTTGGCCATCTTGTAATCGCCGCCGAATCGGCTTTCTTCGGAACAGAATATTCTCTTATACTTACCTTCATAGCTTATACCAAGCTTGTATTCCTCGTAGGATTCACGCGAGAAGTTACAAACTACAAGGATGTTATCTTTAAAGATCTCGCCTTTTCTTAGGAATGCAACAACGCCGTTACCGCTTGAAAATGCGTAAACCCATTCAAAACCTTCAGGGTTTCTGTCAAGAACGTGCAAAGCGGGAAGTTTGTTGTAGAGAGTATTGAGTTCGGTGCACATACTCTTCTCATCCTGCCCAAGATATACAAGTTTCTTGCCCGGACGAGCCATCATAAATGCAAGTGTAGCTCGTTTTACTTTCAGCTTTTCGCTATCCTCGTATGCGATGTAATCGTAGAAGCCGGCTCCTTCAGCAACTCTTTCAAAATCATAGTCGTTAGCTGCAAGAACATCTTCCTTGGATATTGTCAAAATATAATTCTCGCTGTAGGCATAGGCCATGTTGTCGGTTATCTTTCTTACATCGGTATCGCCGTCTCTTAAGAAAGCAAGATAATCTTCAGAGAATCCGTTGTCCCATATATAGTCAAATCCCAGGCCGTCTTCCTTGACAGAATAAGTAACCTTAGGGAACATACAGGTTTCCTTGGTAGTTGTAATAATTCCGGGATACTTTCTGTGGAATACGGTATTTATGTTTTTTAAGAAATCGATAGCTTCCAGATTCTCGTTGCCACCGTACATATTGGGAATCCACTCGCCGTCATTCTTTCCATAATCCAGATAAAGGATTGTACTTATCTCCTCTATGTGAAGACCGTCTGCATGGAATTCTTCGAACAGATAAGAAGCTGCGGACATTAGGTAATCATTGACCTGTTCTCTGCCGTAGTTGAAATTATATCCAAACATCAGATTATATCTTTTTCTGTCATCAAGATGACCATAAAGATATGTACCATCGAATATCTTAAGACCTTCTTCATCTGGTGCGAAGCAGGTTGGATTCCATCTGAAAAGAACACCAATCTTTTTGCTATGCATTTCATTAACGAGTTTTGTCAATACTTCCCGTGAGCCGATTTCGGGGTTCATACAGAAGAAATAATCGCTTGCTGCATTAATGAGAACATGTGAGTAGCCAACATCATGTACGTATTGAGCTAGATCAGAAATCTTTTTGTCATCAAACTCTTCAGACTCACCATTCCAAAGATCATTGTCTATCTCAAATATCGCTGTGATATCATTGTCTGATTTCTTTTTTCTCTCAGTAAGATATGTTTTATCACTCCATCTGAAAGGCGATTCAAACTCAACAACTGAATGAGAGTTCTCCATCACGACCGAATAAGGATCGAACTTAGTGCTGACAGCGCCGCCCTTGGTACATATCTCATACATGTATTCAACGCCTACCGATAAATCGGGTATGAAAAGGCTGTATATGCCTGTCGCTTCATCGAACATCATGGGATGAGCATGGCCATCCCAGTTATTGAAATCACCTACGACTGAAGCACGAATAGCATTAGGAGCCCAAACCCTGAACACAATACCTTTTACGCCATCTATATCCAGTTCATGGCTTCCCATATATCTATATGCGTCGTAACTTGTGCCTTTGTTCCACGCAATAGCATCTTCTTTAGAAAGCTTAACGTCATAAACATATGGATCATGTATCTCCGCAGTAGAACCGTCTTTATATACAACCTTGTATATATAGTCTCTTCTTTCCTTTCCTACGATCGCTATAGCAAAGAATCCGGCTTCGTCGGCCAGTTCCATGGGGTATTTTTTCTTATCATCTGAAATGCAAAGAGTTACAGATTCCGCTGTCGGCATAAATGTTTGATATAAAGTGTATGTAGAAACATTATGTCTGCCCAGTATAGTCTGCGGATTTCCTTCCTCACCGTATACGATAGCTTCTATCTGCGGCCAGCTCATCATCTTATACAGTTTATCTTTCATATCCTTCTCCTTCGTTAAACTAGTTCCACCAGTAATTAAGATATATCATGCAAAAACAGACCGCTTCT
>JAGCXJ010000349.1 GCA_017961385.1 Lachnospiraceae bacterium | reverse complement strand
TTTATACGCATAAGGATAATGAATTCTATAAAAAGGCCGAGTTAAAAGAAGGGGATACTACTGCTTACAAGTATACAGGATGGCAGGTTATCAACAATGAGACATACTTCTTTGACAAGAATGGAAACAAGGTTACAGGCGAACAGGTAATCCAGGGAGCTAAGTACAACTTTGACAGTACGGGTGCTCTTATGAAGGGTTCCGGAACAATGGGCATCGATGTTTCAAAGTGGAACGGAAACATCAACTGGACGGCTGTAAAGAATTCCGGTGTATCATTTGTTATCATCAGATGCGGATACAGAGGTTCATCAACAGGTGTAATGGTTGAAGATCCTAAGTTTAAAACTAATATCAAGGGAGCTACGGATGCCGGTCTAAAAGTCGGAATATACTTCTTCAGCCAGGCCATAACTGATGTCGAGGCTGTCGAGGAAGCTTCGATGACTATAGGACTTATCAAGAACTACAAGATATCATATCCTGTATTCCTTGATGTCGAGGACAGCGGCGGCCGTGGCGACAGAATAGATTCAAATACAAGAACCGCAGTAATAAAGGCATACTGCGAAACTCTTAAGAACAGCGGATATACTGCCGGTGTATATGCAAACAAGTCATGGCTTTCAGGAAAGATGAATGTTGGTTCACTGAGTGCTTACAAGATATGGCTTGCTCAGTACAATACTCAGCCCACATATTCAGGAAAATATGACATGTGGCAGTATTCTTCAAAGGGTTCCGTAAGCGGTATAAACGGTAACACGGATATGAATCTGAGTTATCTCGGATACTAGGTAAAACAGGAGGTTTTCATGAAAGGCATAATACTCGCCGGAGGTTCCGGCACAAGACTGTATCCTTTGACTAAGGCAATATCGAAACAGATCATGCCTGTTTATGACAAGCCGATGATATATTACCCGTTAAGCACACTGATGCTTGCGAATATCAGAGAGATACTGATTATTTCCACTCCGAGGGATCTTCCGGTATTTGAGGAGCTTTTGGGAACAGGAGAACAGCTGGGGCTAAAGCTAAGCTATGCGATCCAGGAATATCCCAGAGGACTTGCCGATGCTTTTATCATAGGCGAGGAATTCATAGGAAAAGACAGTGTAGCACTCGTTCTTGGCGACAACATATTTTATGGACAGAGCTTTTCAAAGCTTCTAAGAGAAGTTGCTTCGAGAGAAAAGGGCGCAACAATTTTCGGATATTATGTGCGTGATCCCAGAGAATACGGGGTAGTTGAATTCGATGAGAACAAGAAGGCCGTTTCGATCGAAGAAAAGCCTGCAAATCCCAAGAGCAATTATGCTGTACCCGGACTGTATTTCTACGACAATGATGTTGTTAATATAGCAAAGAACGTAAAACCCTCGGCAAGAGGCGAGATAGAGATAACGGCAGTAAACAATGCCTATCTTGAGAGGGGAGATTTAAGTGTTGAGACCATGGGAAGAGGATTTGCGTGGCTCGATACTGGAAATCATGATTCCCTGCTGGATGCTGCCAATTTCGTTGCTGCATTCCAGAAGAGACAGGGACTGTATATTTCATGCATCGAAGAGATCGCATACAAGAGAGGATTTATTGACAGAGACCAGCTGCTTAAGCTTGCTGAGCCTTTGCTCAAGACCGATTACGGCAAATATCTGGTAGAGGTAGCTAATGGACTCTAAACTGGTGAAGATGGGGATACTGATCGTATCCCTGTTTACAGTTACGGTCCTGCTTATCGTACTTGCAATAAACGGCAGGATCGGTGCAAATAAACAGAACGTCGTCCAGGTGACGGATGATCCGGTGCAGGAGATTGAACAAATGCCGCAGGATCTGAGCGCATGGATGTCTGATGAGACGTTTTTTGATGAGGTAAAGATCGGCGACGGCAAGTATGAAGTCAAGGAAGTAAAGAAAGCCGACTTTATGGTATCCAGCATTGACAAGGATATCAGGATCGTTGTCATGGACGAGGAAGGCAAGGTAATAACCGGAAGACGCTTCAGAGCCGATGTATCAGATCTCGGAGAATACAATGATGATGACAGAGACGGTATAATCTATATCGAAGATGTCTCGCCCGGTGACTATAAGATCAGTCTGAAAAATGTTACGGGATATGAGGCTCCTGCAGAGGCAGTCAAGATATCGGTTAAGGCAAAGATCGAATACAAGGCTGTGGCCGATATATCCTATCTGATAAAAACGGAAGCAGAGATAGATGCCGAAAAGGAAGATACGGCAGTAAACGATGCCGGAGAGGAAACTAGCGGAAATTCTGCGATAAGGACCACGGAAGGTGCGATCTTTGGCATAGATGTTTCAAAATATAACGGAGACATCAACTGGAAGCAGGTAAAGGAAGAAGGCGTAAGATTTGCCATCATAAGATGCGGATATAGAGGCTCTGTGACCGGAGCCATTGTTGAGGATCCGTATTTTAGAAAGAATATTGAAGGCGCAACAGAAGCCGGGATACCGGTTGGCGTTTACTTCTTCACACAGGCGATAACAGAACGCGAGGCTGTTGAGGAAGCCAGTGCCGTAATGAGTCTTGTAAAGGATTATGATCTGACGTATCCCGTGTTTATAGACAGCGAATCTGCCGGAGGAAAGGGACGGGCGGATGATCTTGATGTTGCAAGCAGAAGCAGGATACTGCAGGCATTTTGCGAGACTGTAAGAAGCGCAAAATACAAAGCCGGGATATATGCATCAAAGAACTGGTTTAACAAGCGGCTTGATATTTCGAAACTTTCAGCCGACAATGTCACATGGCTTGCGGAGTATGCGGATAAGACAAGCTACGGAGCGACATATCAGTTGTGGCAGTACAGTTCCGGCGGAAGGATTCACGGCATAGAAGGCAGAGTCGACATGAATTTAAGCTGGCTTGATACAAGTGATGATAAGAAAGACAGCAATAAAAAAGAAAGAGTAACATCCAAGGAGAACAGCGAAGATGGGCAGGATAACAGTAGAGACATGTGAGATAGAAGGACTTAAGGTCATAACACCGCAGGTGTTTGAAGACCCGAGAGGATACTTTGTCGAGACATATCAGTATAATGATTTCAAGAACGCGGGAATAGATGTGAACTTTGTCCAGGACAATCAGTCCGCATCAGTAAAGGGAGTTTTAAGAGGACTCCATTTTCAGATCAATTACCCTCAGGACAAGCTCGTAAGAGTCATAAGCGGCAGTGTATATGATGTTGCAGTGGATCTGAGGAAAGGCTCTCCCACATTCGGAAAGTGGTTCGGCGTGGAACTGTCGGCAGAGAACAGGAAGCAGCTGTTTGTACCCAAGGGGTTTGCTCATGGATTCTATGTAATGAGCGATTATGCAGAATTTGTATACAAGGTATCGGATTTTTATCATCCAAACGACGAAGGAGGGATCATGTATAATGATCCTACGATAGGCGTTAGGTGGCCGTTTGAGGATGAAACAAAACTGATTCTTTCCGACAAGGATAAATGTCACGGATCGTTTGAGGATTATAAGAAAGAACATGAAGCACTTTAAAGAGAACATCCACATATCAAAACCGCTCGGGATAGCGATCTTCTCGATACTGATGCTCATCATGGCTCTTGTAATAGGATTCCATCACAATCCGTATGCCGTCTACAAGGATGAGCTTACAAAGAAGATAATAGCGATAGCTATAATAGTTGCCGCTGAGGCAGCGTTTATACTTCTTTATGACAAGGTGACGGTGCTTCCTGTTGAACTGTGGCAGAACAGGCATCTTATATGGAAGCTAGCCAGAAACGACTTTAAAAAGCGTTATGCCGGCTCGTACTTAGGCGCCGTCTGGGCAATGGTGCAGCCGGTCGTAACGGTAATTATGTATTATATTGTTTTTGATGTGATCATGGGAGCAGGTGATCAGGCAGGAGCAAGAGAAACGAGCATTCCGTATGTTCTCTTCCTGACTGCGGGGCTGGTTCCATGGTTTTATTTTTCCGAAGCATTAAACAACGGCACCCAGGCGTTGATCGAGTATTCGTATCTTGTAAAGAAGGTAGTGTTTAAGATAAGCATCCTTCCGATAATCAAGGTTATTGCGGCAACTTTCATACATGCTTTCTTTGTTATCGTAATGCTGATAATCGCTGCGATTTACGGCTTCTATCCAACCGTCTATACGATACAGATACTGTACTACAGTCTGTGCACGTTCATATTTGTGCTGGCTTTATGCTATTCGACCTGCGCCATAATGGTATTTTTCAAGGACATAGCTCAGATAATCAGCATACTGCTTCAGATAGGAATGTGGGCAACTCCCATCCTTTGGAATATCGCGACATTTGATCTTAAGGTTCAGACATATATAAAGATCAATCCGCTTGTTTATATCGTTGAGGGCTATAGAAGCTCGATCTGTGAAAAGCAGTGGTTCTTCGAGGATTTCTATTCTACCATGTACTTCTGGATATTCACGGTCGTACTGTTCGGAATAGGATGTCTCATATTCAAGAGATTAAAGCCGCATTTTGCGGATGTATTGTAGGATAAAAGATGGCACAGACTAATGAAAACAAGACAAAAGAGATAGCCATAAGAGCAGAGAATATATCAAAGGTATATAAGCTCTATGACAAGCCTTCCGACAGGATGAAGGAGGCTTTCGGACTGACGAGAAAAAAGCGTCATAAGGAGCATTATGCCCTTACGGATGTCGATCTTACCATTTACAAGGGCGAGACTGTCGGTATAATCGGCACAAACGGCTCAGGCAAATCGACCATCCTAAAGATCATTACAGGCGTTTTAAACCCTACAAAGGGCGATATGACGGTCAACGGCAGGATAAGCGCTCTTTTGGAACTCGGTGCCGGATTCAACATGGAATACAACGGTATAGAGAATGTTTATCTTAACGGTACCATGATGGGATTTTCTAAGAAGGAGATCGATGAAAAGCTCCCGGGCATCCTGGAGTTTGCAGACATCGGAGACTACGTCTATCAGCCCTGCAAGACTTATTCAAGCGGTATGTTTGTAAGACTAGCGTTTGCTGTTGCGATAAACATCGAGCCGGAGATACTGATCGTTGATGAGGCGCTCTCTGTCGGAGATGTATTCTTCCAGGCAAAGTGCTATCACAAGTTCGAGGAATTCAAACAGGCAGGAAAGACTATACTGTTTGTAAGCCATGACCTAAGCTCCATAGCCAAATACTGTGACAGGGTCATACTTTTAAATAAGGGCGTCAAGCTCGGCGAGGGTCAGCCCAAAGAGATGATAGATGCATACAAGCAGGTGCTTGTGGGCCAGTACAGACTTCCGGATCAGGATGATGAGCACAATCTTTTAGATGATGCCGAAGTCAAGGCAAAGGCTTCCATAATGGGAGGCGTGAATCCGGATGCTCTCGAATACGGCACGGGTGCAGCTCGCATAACGGATTATTACGTTACGGACAAGAAAGGCACAAAAACTACTGCCATTATAAAAGGCGAGGAATGGACTCTTCATTATACCGTTGAGTTTACGCAGGATATAAAGGCTCCGATATTCGCATTTACAGTCAAAAACATACGCGGGACCGAGATCACCGGTACAAATTCCATGTACGAAAAGGCATTTCTTAACGGTGTAAAGAAAGGCGAAGTAAAGAAGGTGTCCTTTGCTCAGAGGATGGATCTTCAGGGAGGAGAATACCTCTTGAGCCTGGGAGTGACCGGGTATGAAGACGAGAAATTTGAGGTTTACCATAGATTGTATGATGTTTTGAACGTAACGGTGGTGAGCGATAAGGATACAGTTGGATATTTTGACATGAATTCTAAGGTTACCGTCAGCTAAAAGCGGGGAGATACTATGGAACTGAGGGATACGATAGGGAAAATTGAGATCGATTACAGCAGATACTCAGGTCAGGATCTGTACTGTGACGGAGAGATAGAGGATACGATGCTCGATATAGCAAAGAATTACGCAAAAGTCGAGTATCCGCGTATCATAGAAGAACAGGCCTCATGGCCTGTGTTTTATCATTTCTCGACTATCAGAGAAAACATTATTGACTGGATACCTATGGATAAGGATACAAAGGTCCTAGAGATAGGCTCCGGATGCGGCGCCATAACCGGGGCGTTGGCAAGAAAAGCGGGAAAAGTGACCTGCGTTGATCTGTCAAAGAAGAGAAGCCTGATAAACGCATACAGAAATCAGGAATGTGACAATGTCACGATAAAAGTAGGTAATTTTCTGGACATAGAGCCTGATCTTGATGCAGATTATGATTACTGCCTGCTTATAGGCGTTTTTGAATACGGACAGAGCTATATGAATAGCAAAACTCCGTATGAGGACTTCTTAAAGATAATAAGGAAGCATACAAAGTCTGGCGGACGTATCGTCATGGCAATAGAGAACAGATACGGGCTTAAGTACTGGGCAGGCTGCAAGGAAGATCATCTGGGAGAGTATTTCAAGGGCCTTGAAGGATATGTACCAAGTGACGGAGTAAGGACCTTTTCAAAGAACGGTCTAAAGAGGATATTTGAAACATGCGGCGAAAACAAGGCACAGTTTTTCTATCCGTATCCGGATTACAAGTTCATGACAATGCTCTATTCCGATTCCAGACTTCCTCAAAGAGGCGAGCTGTGCTTAAATGACAGGAACTTTGACAGAGACAGGTTAAAACTGTTTGATGAAAAGGCTGTCTTTGAAGGGATCATTGAAGATAACAGCTTCGATCAGTTTTCAAATTCATATCTTGTGGTTCTTGGAGATGATATCGGAGTCGAATATGCCAGATATTCAAACGACAGGGCCGATGAATATAAGATATGCACCGAACTGCTCAACATAAACGGAGACAGATTGATTAAAAAACGCATGTTATCGGAAAGAGGAGCAGCTCATATGCAGGCAATGAGAGAGCATTATGATGCACTCTTAGATGCTTACAGGGATACTTCTCTTACGATTTGTCCGGCAAAGATGGTTGATGAAGGCAAGAGCGTTATATTTCCTTTCATCAAGGGAAGGACTCTGGCACGTATCATGGATGAATGCCTTGCAAAAGACGATCAGGACGGATTTGAGGCATTGTTTGATGAATATGTTGAAAGGATAAGCCAGGGCAGTCTTAATGTTGCTGATTATGACCTGATATTCTCAAATATTATTGTGGACGGAGACAGCTGGACAGTCATCGATTATGAATGGGTAGAGAATAAAAAGGCTGATGTAAAAGAGATAGCATTCAGAGCCCTGTACTGCTATATACTGGAAGATGATAATCGTAAAATATTAAATTACGATTCAATAATTAAAAAGCTCGGAATCACTGTTGACGAGGAACAGGGCTACAGGGAAAGAGAAGTGCTCTTCCAGAAACAGGTTACGGGAAGATACAGATCCTTGGGCGAATTGAGGGATCTGATCGGAGGCAGGATACTCTCGCTAAATGAGAGCATGGAAGAGAAGAGAGCAAGGGATAATATATACAGGATAAGAGTATATCTTGATCACGGAGCGGGATTCAATGAGGAAGATGCATATTTTGCCAGCGAGAAATATGACAGCGAGGGCGAAGCTCATGTTGTGATACAGTTTCCTGCAAATACAAAGAGAGTTCGTATCGATCCTTGCGAATCTTATGCGATGACCTTTATCGAGAGCGTATCTTTTAACGGAAGGCTGCTAGATATAAAGGATAACAAGAGGCTGTATATAAACGGAAAGAAGCTTAAGGATTCGACCACTACCGGAGTGACCGCAGTATTTTTCAATGATGATCCTAACATCGTTATTGAAGTATCGGATGTAGTAAGGAGCACCGGCAATACAATGGAGGCTATTTTTAAGACATCGATCATTCAAAAGGAGATGGTTGAGAATCTTTCGGGAAATCTTAAAAGGATGATAAGGCTTTAATGGGTATTATCAAACAACTTTTAAAAGCCCCTGTAGAGGCTAAACTGTATAATGAATACCTGAATGCGCTTGATGAAAGCTACTATCCTTATGACCTTTATGTAAAGACTGTAAGGTCTTCTTTGCTTGAAAACATAACCGTCTCAAAAGAGACTGCCATAGAAAAAACCACAGTTATTGAATTTGATAAGATCAGTGATGAATCGATAAAAGATGTTTTAACAGAGTATACGGTGTTTGTAAGCGACATTAAAGGGCTCGATGAGGATGCCTTAAGACTCATTGTCGATGCTTTTTTAAAGGATGAGCGCATAATGTGCGTATACGGCGATGAGGATGAGATAAACAGCACGGGCAAAGTAAGGATGTTTCCCTGGTTTAAACCCGACT
>JAGCXJ010000348.1 GCA_017961385.1 Lachnospiraceae bacterium | reverse complement strand
TGAAGGATGTAAAGGAAAATATGCCGGAGTCTCTTGAAAGTAGTATTCAGGAGCCTTTAGAGGAGCAGAAACTTGAATCCAACGTAAGTATCAGGGGAATATTCCATGCTTACGGAGACTTTACGGAGATCAGTGAAAGAGATTCCGAAAAGATGAAGGCAGTCAAGAAGGCTATGATAAAGTACTCTGAAAATACCAAAGGAGGACTCCAGAATTATATGACGGATATAGAAAATCTTGACAGTCTGATATCTGCATGCCGCTGGTACAATGTTTCACGCTGGTCACTTCGTGCAAATGCGAGGGCGCGTCAGCGTAAGGTAAAAGAGGTCCTTGAAATAGCAAAAAGAGAGCGTTCACGTTTAGCAGCGCTTGATAAAAAAGAAGAGGCCGAATTTGAAAAGTACAGAAAAGAAAAACAGCGATCACAGCATGGTTTAGGAGAAAATGTAAAATCACTCGGACCCGAGTTGATACATAATGGGCCAACGTTTGATTCAACTATTCCCTTAGGAACTGCTAGAAAATGGGCAGCATTTAAGTCATATACGTTTGGATTTGTCGGAAGGAACATTTTAAATCTGGGCATGGGTGCCATAGCTGGTGCGGCGTGGTTGGTTTCTTATCCTTTTGCAGCCGCAATAGGTGCGGTAGGAAGTTTAGCAGGAAAAAAGGAATTGACAAAGTTTTACAGGGGATTCAACATCAAGATACCAAGACCAATGTCTCCGCAAGGATGGTACAACTATTATCTTTATGGGCAGAGACATGCAACAAGTGATGCTATGCTAAAGAGAGGGGATCTCGAGGGGATAGGCGAGTTCATATTAAGGTCGGCTCAGTACAATCTCTGGCATCCTCTCAAACATGTATTAACACTTGATGTTGAGCATTTAAGCGGCGGCGGATATGTGGAACCTCATGCAGAAGTGAAGAAGAAGAAAGCTCGCGAAGGTGAAATGATTGATAAGTATACAACTTCAAAGAGCTTTTATGATGATGATAATGCCGATGACGGCAGCAATGATGATTGATAAAGGAGATAACCACTATGGCACTTGAATTAATAACACAAGAGGAAATCTCGAACATGTCCGAAGCAGAGATGCTTGCCTGGCTTAAAGAACTCGATGCGATGGAAGAAACAGTCGCTAAAAGAATGCAAAAGGAAGGCTTTTCAATGCAAGGCCCTTCATTGACAGATATAGAGCAGGCATACAGTTCACCTGAGTTTATAGGATTTTCCGATAATATGGCACAGGTGGATTATCCAGCGACTGTCTTCGAGGACAAGGAAGATATCGATGCCGTAAACAAAGCATATGAGAAGGTAACACTTCTTTCAAAAGATGCATCTCATCAGGAGAAGGAAGATGTATATATGCCTCTGTATTCAGCACTTTATTCCTATATTCGCAGAGTCAACCCGTTATGGGGTGAGGGAGCCAAAAGACTGTCGATCTGGGCATCGCTTCAGGAGGAATTCAGAACAGTATATACCCTGACAAAAAAGAGCGCTGAGTCGTTTAAAAAACTTATAGCACCTGAGGAGTATGAACATATAGGTGAGGGAAACGTATATACATTAGGCTCTGTCAGATGGCGTGACGGTAAGGAGACTGCTGCAGGTGTCCTGATATTCAGCGTATTTTCGCCCGAGGACGATAGCGATGAGCCTGTAGCAAAAATAGACTGGCTGTTTGTTGCCGAAGAATTCAGAGGAACTCATGCAGCCGATGATCTGATGGCAGCTATGTATGATGTGATCAATAAATCGGGAATAGAGGCAGTCACATGCGAGGTTCCGATGAAAAATATGCTTCCTGCAATGGTGTGTGATTTCTTAAGTGCATGGCATATATTTTTCTCACTGGAGCCTTTTGAGGAATTCAGTTCAACAGTTGGCGAGATAGCAGAAAATGAAAAGCTGTCCGGTGACATTACTGAAAGCGTCAAAGTAGGATCACTCAAAAAGATGGGAGCAGATAATTTTGTGAAAACCGTTTGTGCGATCATGCGTGCTAAAGGCGATAAAAAGTATGTACTGGATAATGCCGCTTCACTCGATCCCGAACTTTCACTTATCGCAGTATCTCCGAGCGGAAAAAAGGCATTTCTTCTTATAGATCATACACCGTCAGGGATGTTGAAGGTACGAGCGATGGGCGGTGACAGCGCAAGTCAGAAGATATTTCTTGATCTGATCAAATATGCTGTTAAGAGATCTCATGAAGTTTATGAACCTCAGACACAGGTATTTGCGCATATAAGCAGTGATTCTTCGGCAAAGCTTTTTGATCATCTGTTCCCCGGTCACGGGCTTCCAATGCACCTTGTTGGTGTAAATCTCAGTGCGCAGGATGATATAACGCCTGAGATATTTGATTACTTCAGATTTCTTTACGAACAGGAAAAATGATCTTTTAAATTTTTGTTGGAAGTTTGTTGGAAAGAAACTGTTACACTTAATTAGTATAATGTTATACGTATGAAGTTTTATAAAGAAATGATGATATATACACACTATTTCGGGGGTGAATGTTATGCCTAACAGTCAGTTATATCCGTTTGAAAGGAACCGTTATTATCCGGGAAAGATGCTTACCACGGCAGACTTTCAGGCGGAGCAGAGCTACCACATCGACAAGCTCAGATTCATGAACAGTCTGATGTACGGATCAGGCATCGTATGCGGCTGCGGTGTATTCAATCTGGATGATCTTTCCATCCTTATTGAGAGCGGAGTCGTGATAGACGGTACGGGACGGGAGATCATTATTGATTCCTCCGTTGTAAAAAAGCTGTCTACAATATCTGGCTTTGATTCGTTAAACAGCAATTTAGCCAGCCTTTGCGTGCGCTACAAAGAGGATGAGATCCATTCTGTATATGCCGTAAGCCATAAGGAATCCGACCAGGAATATGAATTCAACCGTATAAGCGAAAATTATGAGCTGTTTTTAGTTGACAGCGAAGACTATGAGGAAGGGCTTGAGATCGAGACCGAGTTCTTGACAAAAGAACAGGTATTCTCAGGACCCAACTTTGATGGTTTTCTTGTTATGCCTACGACCGTATGCAAGGATAGAAATGTAAAGATCTGTCTTGAGATCCATAAAAAGACCGATGCTGACGTAAAGCTTTCATTTAAAGGCATATTGGACATACCGAGTTTCTCGGCTCCCGATTCTACACAGCAGATAGAGATAAATGTCGATGATATAGAACTTGAAAAAGACGGCGTACTTACAAGAGATTACTGGATGAAGGTCTTAAGACAGCCCGGACTTGAATCCAATGTGATACTTCGAAGCGGAAGCGTTGCGGCTTTTGAAAATGACCGTGCCATAAATACCGAAAACAGTGTGGCTATAAGAGTAAGATTATCGGAAGAAGCACCTTATGCGCTCATCGGAAGAGAGCTTGGAAGACTTAATCTTGAGATGCGTCAGGGCATGGGTACCGATTCTATTAAGTTAGCCGATATAAAGCTGATGCGAACAGATCAGGCGTACGTTATCGAAGATGTTAAAGACCCTGCGAATAACAGATATATCGATATTCCTGCTCAGAATGCAGTTAAGACCGCATATATGGAATACTATCAGAAGGAAGCTGATGTAAATGAGCAGAATGTAATAACTGATGTAAATAAAACAGAAGCTTCACCGGTAACAGTTACAGGATCCGATCTTAAGAATGTAGCTACAGGTGTACTTGAGATACCACTCGGAAAAGATGCCAGAGCCGGTGACATACGTTATTCCGGAGAGATCACACACGGTCTTGGAAGCGGAAACGTATATGTATCGATAGGATATGAGTATCTTTCGGCAGATCAGGCGCTTGGAGCAAATGCAAAGAGTACCGTATACGGCAATCCCGAGCTTTTCTCAAGACAGTCTCAACAGCTAGTTGATGCCGAGACTGCAGTACGTGTTCTCAATGATAAGGGAAGCTTTGTTGTTGCAGCAAGACTCTTGCATGATGTGGATTTCCTTGTGCTCACATACAGATGGGTAGCTATAAGATTCCCGTCCGGAGATGATATTGATGCTTCGGACTACTACGGCAAATCAATAACCGCCAAGACTCCGACAGTTGTCATGAGACCACGTGAGAATTATTACTTCGGAGTCCAGTTTAACAATATGGAACCTTGCAGTATCACTTATGAACTGACAGCTTCCGGAAGCGGAGAGGTATCAAATGACGGTGTTTACACTGCTCCCGCAAGAGAAGGTGTCTATGAAATAAGGATATATTGCTCCGATATGCCTATGGTATGTACATATGCATATGCGATAGTTAAGAACAATGCCAAGGAGTCAGATCCGGGCGGAACACCCGAACAGACAAAGGAACACCTCGTCGATATACCAAATCTCAATCTATAAGGAGCTCATCGAATGATCTATGAATTCGACAAAATGCGTCTGATGACCGTGAGCACCAAGAGCATAGGTGAGGTTAATGACTGTTATATATGCAGAGATCTGGCAAGCGACGGCGGGATCCTTTACACGGTCATACTTGTACATGATCACCATGTTGTCAGGCAGCTTCTTGAACTGTTCAAGATGTCCGAACGAACAGGTGAAGGAGTCCTGATCAGTGAATTTGCGTACGGAGAGAAGGAAATTTTGGTATTCCCTTATCACAAGGAAAGACCATTGTCAGAGTTTTACAGCGGCGAGACATTGTCGCTTGCGCAATGCGAGGAAGTATGTATCAGTACATTGCTTGCCTGCATAAGCTGCAACCTGCCTTATCCGATACTATACCTTCTGCTCACAGGTGGTCAGCTTCATATGACAAGTGACGGATCTGTCTATTTCGGATATGAGATGGATCTTTCAAAGCTTGATTGCGAGATCGGCGAGAGCGAATGCACTGGAGTGTGTGCAAAGCTTTTGCTCACCCTTCTTGAACCCAAAGCAGGACAGAAGGCTACGAGTTATTATCTGCTTAGCAAAAAGACTGCAAACGGAAGCTATGACCGATTTACGGATCTGTACAGAGATGTGACAATAGCTGCTGTCAGTCCCGAAAAGCTCACTCTGCTCACAAGATTTCGTATGTGGCTTGACCGCAATACGGACAGGATACTCGGGATCCTGTTCTGGATCAGCCTGATACTCGGAATAGTGGCACTTAGCATACTTTTGTCGCGGATCTTCTTAGGCGGCAATTCATGGCTCAGACTGATATACAACACATTTAAGCAGATAGGAACAGAGAGTCTGCTTCAATAAGGAAGATAAGATGAATTTACGAAAAAGGATCATCATAATCTTATATATCTTAAGCTTTACTGCTTCGGTGTTCATATTCGCAGCGTTTATGGAAAATGTCACATCGAGCGTTGAGTATACGTACTATGCTGATGGGGTATATTACGGTTCAGGTGTTTATCTTGCGGAAAATGTAGCCGGATCGGGCCGCATATTCTATATGGATACCGATGGCGAAGTAAGAAAGATATTTTCTTCAAAGCAAGTAGAGGAAGAACGGGTTGAGTTTATCGACGTTAATGCACAGGGCGTATACGCTGTACTGTCTACAATGCAGACGGTTGACGAAGATGACAGTGAAACGGCTGTATTTTATCGTATAGTCCAGCTTGACTATACACTTAATCTGATCGGACAGACCGATACATTCAGACTCGGTAATGAAGTGATAAGCGGTTTCAGTGCTGAAAACGGCGGTCTGTATCTGACCATGCTTGCAAGAGACGGTTCATATGCGCTTGTATACGGTATTTCAAACAGTGAGATCAAAGCAGTAGGTGATCCTTCAGATTCAAAGATCACTGTAGAAAGCATAAGAAAGAAAAATGCTTCCGATGGACGTTTCTTTTCACAGGCAGAATATGCCCAGGGAGAAATGTATGTAAGGACCGATGCGGATCCAAGCTTTGCAAGATTCAGACTTGATGAGAATGTGGCAAACGCAGTAAGCACGATGAAGCTTTCTCCTGGCCAGCTCTTTAGTCTTTACAGCAAATATATACTTACTTATGCAGTAATACTTATTATCTGGTTTATAGTACTGTATCTGCTTATACGCATGTTTACGAACCGCAATCGAATGTTTTACAACATTGCGATAGCAGAAACAGTTCTTCTTATTATCGCCGGAGTCGGTGTTTATACGATCGTATCAAGAACAAGTGATGCCAGAACAGCGGAGCATTCAAGATTTGCCGTCATCTCTCTCACAGGACTTGCAAAGCAGGCAGGACTTGATGACCATGTGAATTATTCTGATGAGGGTTTCTATGACTCTGAGGAGTATATGCAGATAAGAGATGCACTCACTGATTTTGTCAATCTGGATGGAAATTCACAGGTGTTTTATGATGTCCTGATAGTCAGAATGGTTGACGGAGTGACCGTGGCAAGCGCCAGCGGCAGGAATCTCCAGTATATATCTGCGATATTTGGCAGTTCAATGGAAAAGATCACAGCACCTCTGTTTCGCGGAGGCAGGTTCACATATGAAGATCTTGTAATAGACAATCAGAGTTTCAGAGCCATTGCCATTGCCGACAATGATACGGTTCCGGATTATGCGATCATAGGTATCATAAACGATTCAACAGATACAGCTTCTGTATGGGCAGACAATAAGGGAGCACTGATACTTTTTGCGATAGTATTTGCCGTTGCTTCTCTGTTAGTACTCGCAGTCTGGTATCTGATGAACAGAGATCTGCTGATACTTGAATCAGCTCTGTCGGATACAGCACTTGGAAAGGAGCTTCGTGAGAGACCTTTGATCCTTGGAAGTGATATCAAGGATATGTGGGATGCTCTTTCTGAGATCAACAAGAGAGTTGAAGAGATCCAGTACAGCAAGGTAAGGATACTCGAGGCATATTACAGATTTGCACCCAAGAATATTGAAAAACTCCTTCAGAAGGATTCGATCATAGATGTAAGAAACGGTGACCTTATCTCACTAAGCGGTACCATCGTTACATTAAATGCAATTTCAAAAGGCAATAATGATATTCACGGATATGACAGGATAATCGGAAATATCGGACAGTATCAGAAGACCCACAGATGCATGCTTATAGGTAAGTCGCCTGATACGAGCGTTATCCAGTTATTCTTTAGTGATCAGGAAAAGGATGTTACCTCTTTCTTCACAGAGATATTTGCGACACATAATCAGGGACATGACGGTATCAATCTTTCTGCTTCAGTCTTCTTTGATAACTGCACATTCGGTGTTACAGGCTCTGATGAGGAGACGACAACACACCTTGATGCTGAACGAAAGAGGATCGTTTCTACTATAAACAGGATAGTTAACAAGTTAAACCTAAATCTCGTGATCAGTGAGGAAATAAAGCAACGAGAGGATATTACCGGTGCTTTAAGATTTATAGGATATGTCGGAAATGGTACAAGATACGGTGCCATAAAGCTTTATGAGGTGCTTGATGCATATCCGGCACGCTTAAGAGCGCAGAAGGTAGCTCTTTTAGATAAGTTTGATGAGGCTCTTAATTCATTCTACGAGAAGGATTTTTACATATCACGTACTCTGTTTTCGGATATCCTTAAGGAGATGCCTGACGATGCCGTTGTTAAATGGTATGTCTTTGAGAGCGACAGATATCTGAATGAAAGTGTTGATGATGCTACGTTTAAGAATCTGCATGTGTAAGAGGTATTGATTCATGGGCGGTAACAGTCTTTTAAATATCTTAATACAGACAGTCAAGTCCAAGATGACCGGATTTGTGACAAAGTTCCGCATGTACACAAGCTGGAGCTTTATCAAGACCCGTGTAGTTGTAAAGATACGTGAGTTTTTCTCGAATCTTTTAGGCTTCAAGCCCAGAAACAAAGAGGATTATTACGCTGTCGGACGCTGGATGATATCAAAGCGTCTGGTGTATGCGGCGGTACTGATAGTCGGTGTTGTGAGCATATGGTATATCAGTACGGAGACATCGCTCTTTAGACATTTTGATGAGGATGGCATCAAGACATATGATTACAATTCCTTAAGACTCAGAGTTGCAAAAGGACGCGTGAGGATAAAAGGAAAATCCGGATACAGAGCATACGACGGAGATGTTGAAGACGGTTATGCGACAGGAGTGGGAACTCTTTATAATCCTGCAGGAAATGTCGTATATACCGGGAATTTCCTTCAGAACAAGTATGAAGGCGAAGGTGAACTGAATTTTAATGACGGAAGTCTTATGTACAGAGGCGGATTTCATGAAAACAGATTTGAAGGCACTGGAGTGCTCTATCGTGAAAACGGTACCAAGGAGTATGAAGGCGGTTTCCTTAGAGGGATGAAGAACGGAAACGGTACACTTTACGATTCCGGTGAAAATGAGCTATATACAGGTTCATTTTCAAGTGACAACATCGTCTACAGCGAGATGCTGGGAAAGAATGCCGAAGAGGTATCGCAGTGTTACAAGGGTGCCAAGGATCTGTATATGACAGATGATGAATCCGTAGTTTATATGAGCGGTATAGGAGCCATATATCACGGAGTTAGTGATAATGAGGCTTTGGATGACGAAGAGAAGGTAAGCGAAGTTTATGTACTCTCTGATCATTTCAATTATGCAGACGAAGCGGTTGAGAGTATTTCGGATATAAGGGATATATTAGGCAGTCCGGTCTATGAAGGATACAGTAACATCATACTCCCGGAAGCTATTGCAATAGATATCCTGAATTCAAAAGCAGAAGTATTTAAGGGAGTAAAGGATCTTGATACGACAGAGGTATTTTCTGACGTAGCGACTGTTGAATCATTTGACAGGGATTATGAAGTATATATTTATACCTTTCAAAGAGGAGAGGTCATGTATTCTTTCGTATGTCCCGATCAGACAGGATATTTTAAGTTTTATTATATCTCGCAGAACAATGAATCCGCAGCATAAGAGGCATGATGCATACAGGATATTCAAAGAAGATAAAAAAGAAAATAGCGGCATCTGTTATATCACTGGCACTTGCATTTATTATGCTCTTTAGTGACTTAAGTGCATTCAAGGTAGAGGCGGCGCAAGGAAAGAAAATCACTCTCAGAGCGTGTCGATCCCTTGCTATCCAGGACTCTTTGGATTATGAAAATGCAGAGGATGCGATCGAATCAAAAAAAGCTGAGTATGAGAGTGCCGTAAAGGCTATAGCTTTAAAACAGAAATCTATGAGCCAGTTCAGATGGTCTCCGCTTCTTAACTTCCAGTTTCCGACCAGTCCGGATCTGGCAGAGGCCAGCGAGTTTCAGTATAAGCCGGTTGCAATTCAGTATGATATAAAAGTTGCACAGCACAATCTTCAGGATAATACATATGAGATAAGTGAAATGGTAAACAATCTCTATGTTGAAATTGTGGTCCTGCAGGAGACTATAGCATTCAATGAACGTCGAGCTGAAGGACTGGAAGACGGACTTAAGAGAAATCAGGCAAGGCAAAGGATCGGTGAAGCTACAAAGAGCGACGTTGAAAAGATTGAAAAGAAACTTGATTCTGTAAATAAAAAGATAGCTTCCGACAGAAGGACTCTTGAAGCGGATCTTAAAAAGATGTCAAACATGGTCGGAATGGATATATCAACAGGATATACATTTGAAAGACCGTTCCTTGAAGCCGAGATAAGCAGAGATCAGCTGGATGCTCTGATAGAGTATACGGAAGACAGGGATGAGACATATTATGAAGCATGTATCGCTGAATCCACAGCAAGAGCTGAATTAAATACAAATTTCGGTCTTGTAAAAAGCAAGTTCGGCAGAGATGCCAACCAGCTTTCATCATATGTAAATTCAGCTTTTAATGGAAATAGGATAAATAAGAGAGCATTCAAGAATGACTATAAAGCGTTTCTTGAGAAGATAGACAGCTACTGGCAGGGTAAAAAGAGGATATTCTTGTTTGTAAAGGTTCCGAGACTTTGGTTTAAGGGCGATAAGGACGGAACCAGATATATAGATGACGATCCCTATGTCCTTTATCAGAATGTTTTGGATTATGCGTCTTCAGCCAAGGAAAAAGAAGAGGCAAGGGAAACACTTGATCAGACTGTTACAGATACATTCAACAGTTATGTATCTGTAAAGAATGCCTACAAACAGTGTATCAGCGATCTGGATAAGGCAGATAAGGAATTAACAGAGGCTGAACTGAAAAACCGTCTCGGCGAGCTTACATTTGATGAATATGATTCACAGATGGACAGCTATGAGGAGCTTCAAAACAGCATGCTCGACAATATGAAGCTTTACAGTCAGACACTGTATTCATTTGACAGATTAACCTGCGGAGGAATCAGTGCTATCCTTAGCGGCACCGATGCAGATATGCAGACCGCAGTTGTCGGTACAAGCTATGTGGAGAAGATCACAGCTGACGGTGCATATTATTCGATCGCATCGATCATACAGAGTATGGAGTTTGAATTAAGACTCACGATCCCTGATGACTTTGAGACCGATATAACCGATTATGAGCTGTGGATCAATAATATACAGGTCGGAGATCGTACACCCAAGGATAAAAAGCTAAGACACCTTAAACTGGATTTTGATAATAACGCCACAGTAAAAATACGACTCTACAATGATACGGAATTTGTAGATGACTGCTATATCGATCCGAGTGTTGAGGCAGGTCCTCTTGAGATAACAACAGGTTACGATATCAAGAAGGATGAGGGTAATATACTCGGAACATATGAGATTGATGTAAATGATACTACTCAGCTTATAGATCTGAAGATCAAAGCAGATGATGAAGCAGTAAAGAGCTTTGTTATCAAGACAAAAGAAGGCAAAGCCCTCGGTAGTGAGAATAAGATAGATATCTCAAAAACACTCAGACATCTTGATCTTATGCAGCAGTCTTTGGAAGATCTGCAGATTGAGTTATATGATGAATCAGGATCACTCCTTTACACAGGAAGATTCGATACGTTAAACGTTCTTATAAGGAAATTGGAAGAATAATTGACAGTGAAGAAAATCTCTTTGAAAACAAAAAAAAGAATAAGAGTTCTTCTGGCGATAGTACTTGCGATCACTATTTCGGTTCCGGTTTTTCTAAACAGCGGTTTTTTTGCAAATGCGCTGTTTAATCCGGATGATGCCATAACCTATGCTCAGTTTAAGAGACAAAAAACAGTGGAAGATGCAGTACTGTTTGTAGGTACTTACATAGTACATAAGGATGCGATGACAGATACTTTGTATGAAAAGGCAAAGGAATCTGCTTCAGAGAGCGGACAGGACACTATCTATTATAAGTCCGAGTTATCAGGTGGCCAATGGTTTGCTATAGAAGATATAGAGATAGGAATTTACGGGATCACAGATCAGGGAACACCGGTAAAAGAGGATATAATCGATAAGCTCTATGTTACATATTATGCCGGAGCAGACGGAATAATGCTGGATGCCAAGACTCTTGCAGCAGTCAATCCGTTTGATATACCGGATCCGTATGATCTGTCGAAACTGCCTGAACTTGAGCCGCTGTGGTTGCAGTATACATACTCGGAAAAAAAGGATCCGATCACACAGAGCGATTTTTTGAAGAACAAGAACTCTGAAGAAACCGGTAATCTCAGAACAGATGTATATGATTATCAGATCCTAAGCACTTTCTTTTCACTGGATCTTAGAGATGAAGAAACTAACAAATGTGACAAAGCTCTTGAAAATCTCAATAAATTGTACATAAGTCTTAAAGCACAGGGAGCGGATGATGAAGCAGACCTTGTTTACAGTCTTATGGAAAAGACTGATGCAAAACGGCGTATGTTGGTAATGGAGAGGCTTATCGAACTTGACCCTAACCTGTTAAACACTCTAAATACGCTGTTAAACGGATCAAATTATACTTCTAAAGGAAACTTTAAGGATTCATCATCAGATGATTACAGAAACAGTAATCCTGCTTATATAAATGAAGTTGTAGATTCCACCAAGCATGATTTTTCAGCCGATGCTCTGGCATTAAATAATATCTGGATCCTGTCATGGTTTAATCTGCTAGGGATCATGGGCAATTCTGACGGCTGGTGGACAATACTTGAGGATGATATTGAAGAGGAAAGAGCATTCAGTCCTGATTCTGGACTTATAGATTCTGTCGGTACCTGCATGGATAACTGTTCTGCAAGTTATACCAAATATCAGGCTTTGTGTCTCGCAGATGCAGATGATATACTGGGTCATTCCGAATATGTTTATTCTCAAGCGGTTATCGAGGCGTCTTCAGATGTAGGTTTAGGCGGACCTGTAGTAAACCTTAAGCATGTTGTGAATATAAGAAAAAACACTGTAGTTGATAAGGCGGGAGAACTTGAACTTCTAAGATCAAGCCTGATCCCTCAGGCCGATTCGGCATATCTTAGTCATGCCAGATCAGGTCCTGGACAGGATTATGATCCGTCTGCGGCAGATAATGTTAAAAGATCTGCATTAGAGCGACAATTTGATGATCTTGAAGCAGACAGGAGTATGTTACAGTTCTTTATTGATTGTGTAAGGCAGCGTGACAGTGCAGTAAATGCATTAACACTTGTAGAAGAAAGAATCGACATTGCGGAAAATCTGAATGGGTCAATCCCAAGATCCGATTTCCAGACATATTCAAACAGATCTGTAGAGGCTCATATAGTATGGCTCAGGGAAGAAGCACAAAGGATCATAGATTCTGACTCAAGTTTAAGATCCGAAGCAGACAATCTCAGGGATAAAAAATTACAGCTGCAAAAAAAGAGAGATGCCTGTCTGGATGATAATGATCTGGCCGGAGCCAAGGCATATGATGCATTGATCGCTGCTGTTGACCGTGATATAGCCGATGCAATGGGTCAAGGGAGCGGATATGGAGATGATTCTGAAAACGGAAGCGGTTCAGGTTCCGGATCAGGCTCTGGATCAGGCTCTGGATCAGGTTCGGGATCTGGTGACGGATACGATGCATCTGTCGATAATCTGGCAGACGGTCTTATAGATAAGGCAATGAATAAGCTTGCCGACAATGCGGATGCGGACATTTCGGGAATAGCAGATGCACTTGCAGCAATGGGAGCTGAGGACAAGCTTAATGCTTTAAAGGAAAAAGCAGCATCAACAGGCGCAAGTGAAAGCACATTAAGAGGTATCCAGGATGCAATGGATTCCATGGGAGATGATCAGAATAAAAATGCAGCTACCGAGGATGCGCTTCTTGCAGCACTTGAGGATTTCTTTGGCAAGAGCTTTGATGAAATGAGCGACAGAGAACAGGCTATTGCCTGTGCAGCATTGTCAAGACTGGCTAGATCGGGTCTTGATCCTGCAGCTTCACTGGCAAATAAACTGCTCAGTATACTGCGTAGCAAAAATAATAAATATATCTATTTACAATATAAAGCAAATACAAAAATCGAATATGTTGATCTAAAGACGATATCTGACTGTACCGATTACAGGTATTACTTTGATGAGAATAAATCAACTGGTACCGTTACGCTGGGTTCAAATGCTTATATATTTAAGCAAAGCAGTGATCAGATGCGTAAGGGAAGTGAACAGGCGGAACCTGAGAGCATGAATGATAAGACTGTATTCCAGAAAAATATCATGCTCAGTGAGACAGATTCGAATAATTACTTTAGGTGTATTGCAGAATATATACCAAAGTCAGAATATTCGGTATGTATAACCGGACCGATGCAGAGTGCTGTAGACGGATGTGTTGAAGCACTTAATGCACTTCTGGGAGGAAATTAGATATGGCTGATTATCCTATAATATCAGACGTAAGTTCATATATTGTAAGGACACTTAGAGAAAAGATGTGTCCCGAACCTATACCTTCACCAAACAATATAGAGATATCATCACCGCTTTCGCAGGATGTTGACTATATTGTAGGACTGTATCTGTATGATATCAGGGAAGATGTTGAGGTAACAGGTCCCAGATATGTACAGACAGGAAGGGCACAGATATCAAAACCGCCCAGACCATATGCACTCTATTATATGGTCTTTATAAACGGATCAGGTCAGATGGGCCTTAAGGATCCGGATATACAAAAGATCATCGGGCGTATAGCGCAGATCGTGAACGATAACAGTTCCGTCAGACCCGATGAACTCCAAAGCTGGCTCGACACACAGGAGCCTCCGATTGTACTGTCTCAGGCGAAGATAAGTCTGGAGGAAAAAGTGCGGGTATGGCAGGCGATCAACAAGCCTTATCAGATCAGCCTGTTTTACCGGGCGGCACCCGTATACCTGTCAAGCGGTGAGATCATTGATACACCTCGTGTTACGGATGGCAGCTTTGAGATCAGTTTCACAGGAGAGGAAAGGAGGTAGGAACTTTAAGTGAGTGTAGTGATCAGAGCACGGCTGTCACTGGCAATCAGGCTGATCGATACTACTACGGGAAGAGTGATCGAAGAAACGGATATTCGATTCTTGAGCGGTGAAGAGATTTTAAAACCCATAAACAAGGGTGAAGGAATCTGGGTATTCACGGGTGAGAGCAGGAAAGATTTTTCTATGCATATCATAGCCCGTGGTTTTGACGAAACCGATCTGGATGTCCGATATGAAACACTTGACCCCAAACTCCCGAAATGCGATGTATTCCTGATGCCGTCAGAGAAGAATCGCAAAGCAGGATCGGTCTTATCGATCCATGGGCACCTTTCCAAACTTGAATCCATTGAGGCGGTGGCGGTAGAAAGACCGATATGCCGATACCGAGAGACGTCAGAGAAAAGAGGCGTCATCAGTATGAGCCTAATGCCTATGACTATCGGCGGCAGAGTGGTTACCGAAAATATGCGTTATGCATTACTGTCTGAAGATGGATCGCGCTATGAAGTGTTTGAGATCATCGATCAGGTGAATCAGACACAGGTTGTCCTTAAAGATATGCTTAAGGGAGAACACAAGATCAATGAAAGGGTTTGCCGTATAATCTACGGCAGAGCAGGTCCGAATGATGAGTTTATGCTGAAAGTGAGGGAAGACGGCAGTTATTTGCCATATTTGATACATTTCACGGCAGGCGGTAACGAATATTTTCGACCGATTGATTTTCATCTTGAGTCCGGAGAGATAGATCTTAAGGACGGTGCAGTTATGGTTAAACCTATAACCGGAAAGGACACAGCAGATTATGAGTGAGCTTGTAGCAGCGTCAGGAACCGCTATGTGCTCAATGGGCACAGCTCCGGCACCTGTAAAAGTAACTTCACAGACAAAAGTTATGGCACAGGGAAAACCTGCAGCAACCATTACGGATTCTCAGGGAGGAGCAAATATCGGACCTTTCGGAATGTGTACATCAATGGCTAATCCGGCAGTCGCTTCTGCGACAGCTGCAGCTATGGGAGTACTTACCCCGCAGCCATGCATGCCTATGCCGGCAGGAACATGGATAGCTACCAAACCAAAGGTGATCATAGGCGGAAAACCGTGTTTGACAAGTGATTGCAAGATGATGTGTGCCTATGCGGGATCGGTATCGATAACTTATCCCGGACAGGTTAAGGTGACAGCAACATAATAATCAAAAAAAGAGGTAAAAATTTATGGCAGAATATTTATCACCGGGCGTATACGTCGAGGAATATGATAATTCGCCACGTAGTATCGAAGGTGTCGGTACAAATACAGCCGGATTTATCGGCCTTGCGGAGAAAGGTCCGCTTACCGGAGCACCTTTACTCGTGACAAGTATGCGTTCATTCCGTCAGCAGTTCGGAGGATTCTTATCTGAGTTCGGTTACGGAGAATACCGTTTTTTAGCAAACAGTGTAGAGCAGTTTTTTGATAATGGCGGAACAAGATGCTACGTAATGCGTGTAGCACCTAAAGATGCCAAGGCTGCTGTAGCTAAAAAGGGTATTTTGAGCGTAGAAGCTTCAAGCCCCGGAACATGGGGTAATAAGATACAGATCATGCTTGCAACCAACACAAAGCGTAAGCTTCAGCTGGTTGAGAAGACAGCTTCAGGTTACAAGGCTAAAAACCTTGACGGCTTCAGAGAAGGCGATCTGGTAGTATTTGAAAAAACTTATACAAAGATCAAGACCATCATTGACAATGAGGTAACTTTTGAAAGTGAATTACCCAAGAATGCTGTTGATGCAAACATCATTCCCAAGGCACTTTTATATCTTGTATCATTTGATATGGTCATCCGTTATGGTGATGATGTTGAGAATTATACTGAACTCAGTCTTAATCCTTCATCACCCAGATATGCAGGTTCAAAGCTTGCAACAAGCAGTATTGTAAAGGCTGAATTCGCACAGCCCAAGGCACCCGGCAATCCTGTAACAGACATTCTTGGAAAGGATGTTACAGACGGACTGTTCTTCCTTGACGGAGGTACAGACGGATCGGTTGCTAAGATCGATGCAGGAACCTTTATCGGTGAAGATGAGGGACCGGGCAAGAGAAGCGGTCTTCAGGCATTCTTAGAGAACAATACAGTCAGCATGATGGCAATTCCGGGTGTTACTATCCCCGAGGTTGTTGTTGCACTTGTTGGTCATTGTGAGAATACTCGCAGCCGTTTTGCAGTACTGGATATGCCTAAGGAGATGTACAAGACAGCTGATCTTATCGGCTACAGACAGTTGGTTGATTCAACATACTGTGCAATGTATCATCCCTGGATCCAGGTATTTGACAGATCAAGTAACAAGGCAGACTTCATTCCTCCGTCAGGAGCTGTTATGGGTGTTTACTCAAGAACAGATATTGCAAGAGGTGTTCATAAGGCACCTGCAAATGAAGTTGTATTCTGTACAGGTCTTTCAGTTAACTACACCAAGGATGAGCAGGATATTTTAAATCCCGAAGGCATCAACCTTATACGTAATCTTCCCGGACAGGGAATACGTATCTGGGGCGCTCGTACAGCATCAAGCAACAGCGCATTCAAGTATGTCAACGTTCGCAGATTGTTCATCTTTGTTGAAGAGAGCATCAAGGCTAACACCAACTGGGTTGTATTTGAACCCAATGATCCTGCTCTCTGGCAGAGAGTTCACCAGACGATCAGCAACTTCTTAGATGGACTGTTCAGAAACGGAATGCTTGCAGGAGGATCTGCTTCTGAAAGCTATTTCGTAGAGATCGGAACATCAACAATGACAAGAGACGATATCATGAACGGCAGACTTATCTGTAACGTAGGTATCGCACCGTCTCGTCCGGCTGAATTTGTAATCTTCAGAGTTACTCAGCATACATCGGAAGCAGGCGGAGGAGAAGCTTCTGAATAAGCTTCGGTAACAGTCAGAAAATAGTAAAACAACAGAAAGGAGTCATGAATTATGGCTACTGGAGCATATGAAAATGACAGACGGTCAGCATATCCGTTGACCAAAATGAACTTCCTGGTGACTGTTGATACCGTTGCGGGAACAGCAGCTTTCAGTGAAGTAACAGGCATAGAAGCCACAGTTGACGTGATCGAGTTCAGACAGGGTAATTCCGGATCACTTGCACCGGTTAAGGTACCCGGACTTGTTAAGCACGGAAACGTAACACTTAAGATGGGTTATATTATTTCAAGCCCGTTTAAGACATGGATCATGGAGTGTGTGAGTGAGACAAGAGGTCAGATGCCTCGTAACAATGTTACTATCGAGCTTATTGACATCAACTCAGGTGCTCCTTCAGCACTCGTTGAATCACCTGTAGGAACCAGACAGTGGACTCTTACAAATGCATGGGTAACAAAGTACAATGCTCCCGATCTTGATGCCAAGAATTCTGATGTGGCAATCGAGTCAGTGGAGATAGCTTACGAGGAACTCATCATTCCCAACTAACAGACAGATTGTTTGTTTATATGGGGCTCATCTTCGGATGAGCCTCAAGGTAAGCAAACAAACAAGTGTATTCAGGAGGTAATCAGATGGAAACCTTATATGATTTTACTTTGCCGAAGGGATATATGGATTCAAACGGTGAACTGCACAGGCATGGCAAGATGCGTCTTGCGACTGCCGGAGATGAGATAAGTGCAACCCGTGATCCGAGAGTGCTCTCGAATCCTTCTTATCTTACGATAGTGATCCTAAGCAAAGTCATAACACAGCTGGAAGGAATTGAAGCAGTCACTGCAACGACGGTCGAACAGCTTTTTACAGCTGATCTGGCATATCTTCAGGATATGTACCAGCGTATCAACGACATAGAACCTCCTGTTATGGAGTGTGTATGTCCGGATTGCGGCAAGGTATTTCAGGTGCCTCTAAATTTTACACAGGAGGGTTGAGACTCTATCCGAAGGATGATCTGTACCGTGAGATGAGTTTTATCTCATATTACTTCCATTGGAGCGAATCCGAGGTGATGGGCCTTCCTCATGCGGAAAGACGCAGATGGTGCAGTGAGATATCCGGGATAAACAAAAGTCTTAATCCCTCTGATAAGAAGGAAAAGAGCATTCTTGACATGAAGCCAAGCAGATAAAAGGTTAAACTATGGCATGGGACTGGTTAGATGACAAATTACTGGGCAATTCTGGTGAAGATACCAATGCTGCCCTCAGAAATCCAATAACTGCCTTCAACTTTGTACTTGAAGTCGAAGGGGGTTATTTCATGGCGCTTAAAAGTGTACGAGTATTCAATAAAGAAAACGAATATGAGTACATAAGAGAAGGCGGCGTGAATGATTATGTCCATATGAGACGTAAACCAATATCCAAACCCTTCACATTTCAGGTCGAGAGATATGTCGGTACCGAGAGATTTCTTGATCCTCTTGCAAACGGAACAGAACTGATGCTTCCTGTCATTCTATATGTATACAGACACAAGACAAGAAGTGCAATAACCGAATCTGCACCCGCATGGCCGGCCAGGATCTATACATTTACGGGGTGTGTTGTAACCGCAAAAGAATACGGCGAGTTAAACGCGGAAAAGAGTGCAATCTTAACCGAGACAACGACCATAGCATACAGGGAGCTGATGGTTGTTACAAATCCATTTGAAGATTCGCAGGAACTGCCTGCATGGAAATTTCCTCATGATGATGCTGATAAGATCTCTCCAAAGGGTGAGTATGCAGATGATAAGGCAGTAAAGAATAATTCAGACTTTTATGAGAGAAAAATGATTACCTTCCCGAATGGTGAAACCGGTACTGTGTGGGTAAGGAAAGATGTCAAAGATGGTGAAACTGTATATGCGAGCCCATGGGACATTAAGGACAATATAAAAGATCCGAAAGTCAAAGCTGCTAGTGATCGATCTATTAAGAATGATACTCAATATTACGAAGAGAAAGAGGTTACCTTCCCTGACGGAAAGAAACAGACAGTACGAGTAAGGAAAAATATTGATAACAATGGTAATACTAAAGAGCTTACTCCCTGGAATATAAGAGACAATACAAAAGAGCCAAAGGTAAAGGACGCAGACGGAAGAGCTGTTATAAACGACAAAGATAAGTACGATACAGATGATCAAGGGCAGAGAAAACGAAAAGACGATGCCGCAAAGCCCAGAGCAGATGAATACAAACAGGGAGATACAGTTAAATGGGCTAGTAATGTCAATGAAGACAGTTCGCAGTTTTACGATATCACGATAGATGCAACCGGAGCACAGTCTACACAAAGAAAGGCTGATGAAGGTAAGAGTACAAAGCCCAGAGCAGATGAATACAAGCAGGGAGACACAGTTAAATGGGCGAACAGTAAAAATGATGACAGTTCAGAGTTTTATACTGTTACGACGGACGAAGGCGGAAAACAGATAACTGAAAGAAATGCAGACTCAGAGATGTTTACAAAGCCCAGAGCCGGAGGATACAAACGGGGAGATACAGTAAAATGGGCTAACAATGTCAATGATAACAGTTCGGACTTTTATACTATCTCGGCTGATGAAGAAGGTTTTGACAGGACTGTCTTAAATGATGGAAAACCCAAATGGGATATCCAGAAAAACCAGAAGGATCCCAAACCTGATTATGCTATACCTGCAGCTAACGGTGATAAATTACCGCCTGTAAAGGAACCTTGGAATATCAAGGATAATAAGAAAGATCCAAAACCGACATATGCAAAGCCTGCGGATAACGGAGACGATATACAGCCTCCCAAGGTACCATGGGATATCAAGAACAATAAGGCAAACCCCAAGCCGACATATGCAAAGCCTGCGGAAAACGGTGATGGAAAACAGCCAGCAAAAGAACCTTGGAACATCAAGGACAATAAGGAAAATCCCAAACCGTCATATGCAAAGCCTGCGGAAAACGGTGATGGTAAACAACCTGCTAAAGAACCATGGGACATTAAGAGCAATACAGATAATCCCAAGGCAACATATGCAAGACCTGCAGAGAACGGAGACGGAAAACAGCCGGCAAAGGAACCGTGGGATATAAAGAGCAATACAGATAACCCCAAGGCGACATATGCGACGCCTGCAGAGAACGGAGACGGAAAACAGCCGGCAAAAGAACCTTGGGATATAAAGAGCAATACAGATAATCCCAGACCGGCACATGCAAAACCAGCAGAAAACGGAGACGGAAAACAGCCGGCAAAAGAACCTTGGGATATAAAAGCCAATATAGAAAATCCCGTTCCAAAGTACGCTAAAGAGTCTCCAAAGGATCATGAAAAGCCGGAAGTTGTCAAATGGCCTCCGACAAGACGTGCACTTATGGCAGATACACTTTCAAAGAAATAAGACCAAAGATATAAGATGCTTACAGTTAGAGCTCCTATAGAGATAAAAGCCAAAACAACATATTTGTCCGCTCCCGAGATGTTTTACAGAAGGATAACTGGTAATTATTCTTTAATGGAAACACCGGTTGACGGAGAGGATCTGCTTCATCTTAGCACTACGCCGCCTGAGATATATGTTCAGGAAGGCTCTGCAATGACAAGCATCCTTGAATCGAATACACGAAATGAGAACAACATAAAGAAAGTTGAGATCTTAAACAATGTTCTCAATCGTATAGTGCTTTCAGCCGATGCCCATGTGACATATCAGGATCGTGTATTTATAACTGATGCTCTTTACAAGCTTGGTATTCGTGATGACAGACGTTTCATGAAGGCGTTCTATACAATGGCGCAGGAAACAAAGAATACCAATACTCTGATCAACCTGTATCTTGAAAAAGGCGGTCAACTCAAGGAGATGATCGAATCGCTTGAGAGTGAGATAAAGTCAGAGTCGGTAAGTCAGAGTAGTGAGACAGAAACAAACAAGGAGAATTATCTCTATGAAAGAGTGATGGACAGACTCAAAACCGGAGCTGTTTATCAGATCGTAAGTAACTTTAACCGTTCCGTAGAAGAAACGGGAATAGAAAAAAATGAATATTCAATAGCAGCTCAAAGCTATACTGCCCAGCATATCCTGCTTTCGATGCTCAGAGAAAAAGCAAAAGTTGCTGGAGCAAATCTGATCTATCTTAATACAAATACTTATGAAGAGAATCTCGAACAGACCGATGTTGCAGTCAGTCAGGTAAAAAACGAGATGAACGGTGCTGTTTTGATGGATATGCTGCAGAACTTGTATCATACAGCTTTTGACAGATTCTATTTAAACAACAGGCAATATTACAGATTTGAAGATGTCTTTTTCGGAGCATCGATCAGTACACTCCAGAGACTTACCCAGTATCAGGGTGACATGAGCCTTACTATGCACGAGAGCGAGCAGATGCTTACAGAGAACAACTATCTCAATGAAAGTGAGATAGAACTGTTAAGCGGTGACAGTGACGGACGCATATCAGATGAGGAACTCATACAGATCACCCAGACCGTCAATCGGATGAATATGATGAATGAGCGTCGCCGACAGGAGTATATGCGTGTACTTGAAAGGATAAGGTCAAGAGAACGTCTTACATCTAGCGAAGGTGGCATGGCAAAGACAAGAAAAGACGGACAGCTTGCTCTTTTGTCTCCAAATGAGCTCAAAGAGAAACTTGAAGCAGATGAAACGGTAAGGATATCCAGAGAAAAAAGGATACTGAATGAATTAGCACAGATTCTTCCGCAAGAAGCGGCAAGAATATTTGAGCTTTTGTATGAATATCAGAATAACCCTGAAGGTCTGGCTGAAAACGGACCAGTAAGACGAGCTGATATAGGCGAACTCATATATGATATTCATTCTGTTGAACAGGAACAGAACATATATAACGAGACTATAAATCAGATAGATCAAACCGTTGAAAATGCTGTAAGAAAAGAAAACGAACGCAGTGAAGAAACTATAAGGAATCTTGAGAAGATCACGCGCGAAGCACAGGAAAACAGACTTAGAAACGAGTACGATACTGAAGAACTGACTCATCTTGTAAGAGAGACGTTAGATGTTTCCGAGGATACATCGGCACAGGCCAGAAATATGCGCTCTGAAAGGGAAGCCGTGATCGAAGCCGTTGACAAGATAAGACCGTCAAAACCTGTGACCCAGCAAAGTACACAGAGGGAATTTGATTCAGTCCCTACCATACATAAAAGAACAGAATCTCTCAGTCAGGAAGAACTTGAGGAACAGCTTAATCTGATGCATCAGGACCTGACAAGACAGATAAAGAACGAGACTAGTCATGATACGGTAACGCAGACTAATACAACAACGCAGCATACGATCGTTAACAATGAGCAGTACATAAGAAATATAGACGAGAGGCAGATACAACAGATGATAGATACTGGAGTAAAGAGTCAGATATCTGCTATCAGTAATCAGGTCTTCAGGAAACTTGAAACACAGATGCGTAACGAAAAGATACGTAGAGGATATTGATATATAGATGAGAGGAGGTATATAAAGCAATGGGAATGCTTAGCAATCTGGGCACAAGTGCAGCCGGAATGTTTACGGACGGAGCTGGTGCCAAAGCTGTCATATATATACCAAACCCAAATAAATATATTCCGGGGGAGACCACAGATATTGATGAAAAGAAGCTTAATGATGCTGCCAAATCTTTTGAAAAAGCCCTGGTTAAAACTGCTGGAAAAGGAACAGTGGATGAGATTGCGAGCAGCCAACTGAGTGTCAAACAGTCTGCTGTAAAGGCGTTAAAGAGCTTAGGCCCTGGCAATTCCGCATCAAACAAGGTTGCGGAGGAAGCTAGTGAAAATCCGGATTTTTTCAAGATAAAAGTACAGTTTAATCCGGATAGCATCAGGATGGATACATTAAACGGTAAGGTCAAGAGTTTGAACAGCTCGGGCAATGATGCCGCAAAGTTGTTGAACGAGCAGGATTTCACAGGAAGAACAAAGCTCTCATTTAATCTTATCTTTGATGATGTGAATCTGATGGATGCATTTATGCTACAGGAAATTGTTGATATGAATGTAACAAAACTGGCGGATAAGGCTCTTGATGTGTATACGCATGGCGGTAATACATTCAGTGTCAGAGCACGTATGGAAGTGTTTATGGCTCTGCTCGCATCATCTACGACACAGCATGTTATATTTGCCTGGGGTAAGATGGTATTCAGAGGCCAAGTGACCGGTGTAACCAATACATACACCATGTTTAACACAAGCGGCAACCCCATACGAGGCACGATGCGTCTGGAGATCACACAGGATGCAAATAAAAACGATCAGTTCAGTTATGAGAATCTTGCCTGGGAGAATTCATTCCGGAGTACATTTAAAAACGGAATGGGAGGCGGTACTTCGGTCGCATCAAAGATACTCAATAACAATATTTTAAACATTTAGTACAGGAGTTTATATGTCTTTTGGTTCTACACTTTGGACAGGAACTAAATCAGTAGGAAAAGGTATAGGTAATGCAGTCCTTCAAAACTTAGGTATAGTTGAAAAGGCCGTTATAGAGATTGCGGATTTCACACAGCGTGAAGTTAAAGAAGAAGATGTAAAAAAACCTGGTGGAGGAGGATCCTTAGTCGCATTAGGAACTACGGGACTTGGTGGATTTGATACCGACCTTGCACTCAGCTATGCGAAAAATATCAAATCTGTTGCGCAGAATTTACAAAAAATGACAGCAGGGGGAGATGGCGGATTTGATATCAATAAGGATTTCCAGAGATTTCGATTTGAGGTGCCATTCAATCCTAACGAACTGCAAATAACCGGTTACGGCGGTGAGGAAATGATGGTTCAGAACTTCTCTAACAAAAATAAATCCGGTGAACAGCAAAAAGAAGCTCCTCAGCAAGCTTATAAACAGGAGAAAGCAATGCCTGAAAGATCTAACGCAATCAAAACCGTATCTTCTCATGTTGAGATGAATATACCTCTGATATTTGATAAAACAAATAATCAGGATGCATTCTACTCGGATAAATTTACGCTGGGAACGACAAGTCTGGTAAGAGGAGCTATAAATGTCGGGAAAGGTCTTGCCAATAAAGCAGATTATTCTGTTCAGAAGGAAGTAGAGTCGTTCACGTATATAATTCGTAATCATAATATGCAGCTGATGCGTTTCACGTGGGGTGATATGTCGTATCAGGGTATTCTTAACGGTGTAAATGCTCAGTATACAATGTTTAATGTTGAAGGGATTCCATGCAGAGCAACCGTTAGCTTAAGACTGGTAATACTTGATAGTGATTATCCTGATCAGACCAGGATATTTATCAATCAATATAAAAAGGATGTTGGTTTCAGCGAACAGAATTCTTTGGCTTCCGCAGCTGGTAATCTTACCGGGTTACATTGATCTATTATGGCAGAATATAATTTAAGTGATCTATATGATAAATATGAGGGCTTTACGAGACCTGTAGCCAGAGTCTATCTTGGCGGCAAGGATCCTGAGAAGGATAAAAAAGCTCAGTTTAGTGTTGCTGATTACAATGTAGAAGTATCAAGCGACTTTAAGGCCAGTATAGCTACCTTTAGTATAATCGGTGCATTTTCGATGAGTTCCGGAGAGTTTGACATGAATGCTCTCAAAAAGTACATCGGTCTGGGAACGGATGTGCGTGTGCTCATGGGACATGCAGCAAGTATCATGGAGGTATTCAGAGGTTATATCGCAAGGGTTGATTTTATATATCAGCCTGAGATCGGTATGATGGGGGCTGTACGTATAACAGCAATGGACGTCAAAGGAATAATGATGGCCAATAACAGTTCCAAGAGATTAAATGCCAATTATTATTCGGATGCTGTAAAGGAGATATTTGATACCGCTCCGTATCAGAATCTGATAAACCGTCAGATTATTACTGATCTGGCAATAAGTGATACACCAGATAAGCCTTTGGGTGGAGCAAGTGCCGGACCTCCGCCTGATATACGTATAGAGACGGTTGCCGAAAGTGATTATGATTTTGTTGTAAGAACAGCTAAAAAGTTCAATTATGAGTTCTTTTCACTTGGCGGAAATATAGCATTTCGTAAAGCCAAGGCAAATACTCAGGAACTGATAGAGATCATTCCATCAACAGCAATAGAAGCTTTTGATATCAGTTATGACATAACCGGAATAGTCGGAGAAGTAAAGGTCAGGACTCTTGATATAGGAAAGGCTCAGAAGATAGAAGTAAAAAAGAAGAATTCCGGAAAGTTCTCACTAGGAAGCAAAGCAAAACCGTTAGTTTCAGGACAGACATATGTATATACGGATTCATCGATCGAAACTCAGACCGATGCGGACAGAAGAGCCGAGTACATAATGGAGGACATGTCTTACAGATTTGGTAGTATCAACATGACACTTCATGGTATGCCTGAACTTGTACCGGGAAGGTTTATAACACTTAAAGGATTTGGAGATGGAGTCTCTAACAAGTATTACCTGACCGATGTAGTACACGAATACAGCGGAGGCGTATACTCAACTACAATAATTGGCAAAGCATCTACGCTTTAACTATTACCGGAGGTTTAAATGCCGTTTTTTGATATAGTCGATGATGTTGCAAAGCATCAGATAGACAAGACCGATATGGGCGACAACAGAAGAATGGGTGTTTTGGTCTGTACGGTCGTAAAAAACTACGACAAGGATTATCAGGGATTTGTTCAGGTCAATATAACGACCAGGGATTATCAGGAATCAAGACTTGTATGGGCAAGAATGGCATTAAACTACGGCGGTCAGACATGGGGAGAGTATTTCATACCCGAGATCGGAGATCAGGTGCTTGTCGTATTTGAACAGGGAAATATAGACAGGCCGTTTGTAATAGGTGCCGTTCCGAAGACTAATTCCAACTTCATGCAACAGGCATTTGATGAGAAGAATCAGTATAAGCGTATAAAGACCAGAAACGGAAACCTTGTCGAGATCATGGATAACGGTGAAGGCGAGGGAGACAATGATCATATCATAATAAAGACAGCAAAGGATCTTCATAAGCTCGAGATCGATAATGAAAAAAAGAAGATACTTATATCCGATAAAGAAGGCAATAACAAGATCGAGATGAAAACCGAGGACGGTCAGATGGAGATCATTGCCAAGCAGAAGCTGACAATAAAAGTCGGAGACAATATCAAGATGATAATGAACGGCTCTAACGGAACAGTAACTCTTGAAGCGACTAAGGTTAAGATAGATACAACGGATACAACGGAGATTAAATCAAACAGCCGTTTGAATGTTGAGGGCGGCAATGTAACGGTTTCAGGTAATTCGATGTTAAAAGTTAAGAGCAGCGGACCTGTCACAGTAGAGGGAACACCGATAAAACTCGGCTAAGGAACATATCATGGCAAAAGAATTTTTAGGAACGGGAATGGCATTCCCGCCGCGAATAGATCCGGCAACAGGAAGGTTTGTAACAAGCAGCGGATCTCAGAGTGTAAAAGAATCGATATATCTGATACTAATGACTCAGGTCACGGAACGTTTGACAAGACCATATTTCGGTACAGAGACAGCTTCATATGTCTTTATGGATGTCAATCTTACGGAACTGACCATAATGAAGAGAAATCTAACAGAGAGTATCTTACAGCAGGAGCCCAGAGTATCATCTGTCGATATCGAGACGGATATGAAATCCCAGCAGGGATATATAATGATCAATATTGATTATGTTTTGGCTGATACTCATCAGCGAGATAATCTGGTATTTCCTTTCTATCTGAATGCCGAGCCGGTTCCGGACGAAGAGGAAGAATATTATGAACCGGAGTTTGTAGACGAAGAAGTATAGTGAGTAGATAAATGATTAATGTCTGGAAACCCTTGAGTGCGGGGGAGATTGAAAACAGAATAGAAAAGCTTGCAGCCTCGTACGTGCCCGAATGGAGGTTCAACAGATCAGATCCCGATATCGGTTCGGTGATCGCTCAGATCTTTGCTAAGCAGACTGAAGAGAACTACAGACTCATGAGCATGATGCCCGAGAGGTATCATCTTGAGTTTGTGAATATGCTCGATTTTACCCTAAATCCTGCACAGCCGGCAGGAAGCCTTGTCATATTCAATCTAAACGGCGGAGTATTGCCCGGAGCGCAGCTGCCAAAAGGTACAAGACTCAGTGCGGAGTCATCTAAGACTGATACAGGTTATGTAATATATGAGACCGACAGGAATATATATGTGACTGAGGCTCAGATCAAAGCAGTCTTTATGACTGATGTGGAAAGAGGAACAGTTTCACCTGTATTTGGTGATTATGCGATCCCCAAGATACTCCCGGAGAATTCAGTCATTATAAGAAATGATGAAGAAAATGTCGATGAAGAGACTCAGACACCTCAGCTTATGTCTGATATAGTCGATGATCAGACGATCGCGTTAATACCTCCGTATGTATTATTTGGTGAGAAGACAAATATCGGTCAAAGTGTCCTCATAATATATCACGACAGAATGTTTGACGGTGTTGAGGAACCGATCTATATAAGATTTGCAGGAGGAAGCGATCTTGCAAAGAGAATAGATAGTGGTGAATTTACATTCAAGTATCTGACACAAAACGGCTTTGAGGAGTTTGACAGAATAAGACTTTTAGATGATCTTATAACATTTGAACTTATTAAGAAAAAAGAATGTAATCGTATAAGCATAGGTGGCAGAGAGATGTCTGCTGTCATATTGACAGCACGTGATCCTATGACTGATTCGATCGAGATCGATGATATCAGTCTCTCAGCAGGCGGTGCGTCAGGATATCCTGAGTATGTCGGAGATGGACAGATGGAGTTGGATGCTCATAAGTTCAATATCTTTTCCGATACACTCGCTTTATATAATGAGTGCTATATAGGACATGATCCGTGCTTCTCAAAAAAGGGTGCACATATAAGACTCGACTTTAAGGTAACATATCAGGATAATCAGCTAAGGATCAGTGCCGAACAGGAAGAGGCAGAACTGACTGTTATTAAGAGAAAACCAAAGAAACAGCCGTATGATAATCCTGCACTGGTCAAGGCTGACGAGATAAGACTTGAGTACTGTAACCGTCTTGGTTGGAAGAAACTTATATGCGATACCGAATATGCAGGACTGTTTGCAAATGCGGAAAACGGCTCATATTCTCTGGGATTTATGTGTCCCGATGACTGGGAGAGTTCAGAGAGCGGACCTTACAGTGGAAGATGTTTTCGTATTCGCATAACAAGATCAGATAACTGCTAT
>JAGCXJ010000347.1 GCA_017961385.1 Lachnospiraceae bacterium | reverse complement strand
TCCTCCATCTTCCATAGCTTCGGCTTATGACCGATAAACCTCGCTTCATGCACATCTTTTACATCGAAAACATATTTCAGTCCCGATCTGTGCACTCCCTCCTCGTCACTGAGTGCGATGCCCTGTGCGCCTTTGTTGACCCAACAGTTCATCTTCTCAATCCACAGTTCCAGCGAAGCACAGGCCGTCGCGTCCGGTCTCCGGGCATAGATCAGCATCTGCTCTCTGAACGGGTACTTATACATATGCCCCGCCGTATGCAGAAACTTCTTCCACTGCTCTTCATCCGACACAATAGCCTTGGCCGTAAACTCCGCCAGTCCTTTGATCTCATGGTATCTTCTTGCCATCTAATACTTTTCCTCCTTCCGTTTTTTTATCAACAAAACGGCGGTGAGATATCCTTTCAGACTCTTCACCGCCGTTTAGCGTTCGGTATTTATTTATGATTATCTGTTTACCACGTCTTTTCTTTCCATTCCTTCTTACCCAACTTACGCAAAAATGCTGCATAATTATCAGGTTGTCTGGAAATATCTCCGCAATGACCCAGATCTCCCGGACTCCAATACTTCGCGTCCGGATAATGTTTTCTTATCTTCTTATATGACTTGAATGCCGGTTCGTTTGTGGACCAGATAAAAAGGTACTTCTTTTGTTCTTCTCCAGATGCCGCAGGATAGTCAAATGTATAACAGGCATCGCTTTCTCTTCCGATTGATGCGTCAGACATATACAGAGCAGAATCAGCCAGTCCCTTTATGAACCACTTATATGGTGATATATCGCCATGGATCATCCACTGCACCATCTTGTTTCTTGAAAACCTTTCCGTGATCTCCTCATAAGATCCGTGCTGAGCCTGATGAACCATGCTCTTAAACTTCATTCTCATGATCGCTCGGAACCATCCGGAGAAATGGAAGAACGGACCGCCATCAAACAAATACTGATCAACAGTTATGCCTGCTCTCGGCATTTTTGAAGCAAGCGTCAAAGCGATTTCAGCCCCCATAGACGCTCCCTGCACAAGAGCTAGATGTTCAATTCCCTCTTTCTTAAGATATGAGATTATCTTCTCTGCCTGATCATCCCTGGTGGTAAAGCTACCACCATTCTCATGATGTCCGTCATATGTCGGAAGAATAACATAGAATTCATCAGAGACCATTTCTGCTATATGCGATAGTCCGGCACCTGTCGAAAAAGAACCGTTCAGCATCAGTATCGCCGGTTTTTCTTTATTCCCAACAGTCTCGAAGATCATTCTGTCGCCTCCATTCTTGATAACTCCTCGTCGAGCACATCTAAAATGCTTTTTATCTCATCTTTCGTCTTGGCATCCATCTTTGTGATCATAGTATTCAGCCGCTTATTCATGCTCTGGTGCAGCTTTATATGTCCTTCATAGGCTTTTCTTCCCTTTTCGCTTAAAGAAAGCTGAACTTCATTGATCCCATCGCCTGCAGTCTTAATTATCATATCCTTTTCAAAAAGCTTGGACACGATCTGTGATACCCCGCCCTTTGTTATCCCTAGCCGCTCCGCAAGTCTGGTCGTGGTATTGTTTCCTTCAGCTCCGATAGCATCTATGACATGTATCTCGGATGGATATAATAATGTATCAGTCTCATAGTATCGTGGTTTTTTAGCAATGCTGTTATACTTATTAATCAGTCTCAGTCCGGATTGAAGGATTACATTTTCCATAGAACACCTCGTATTGTTTAGTCGCTAAACAACAATATATCACACAAATCATTTTTGTCAATAACAAACGGCGGGCTTTGGCTTTCTCCCTGCCATCGGAATCCCTCCTTTCTCGTAAAAATGGCAATATAAAAGGACCTCCGAAGAGATCCTTCTATTCTTATCCAAAATTTAAAAACAGATTTTCCGTAGATAATTTCTGTTTTTTGCACCAGATTGGATTATTTTCAAATTTATCTACGGTTTTTTCGTTTTTAAATTTATAAACACTGTTGTTCCCTCCTATTTTTCTTGTGTCTCACGCTGTTTCTTCAAAGCTTTTGTCAAGGAACTCCGGAAATGCACTCAGTACAAAAACGCCTTCCCCCTGTGTCTCATTCTCTTCACGCACATATATATCATACGGACTGATCTTTTCGGAATAATTCACATACTCCAGCGTGTCAGCTGATCCAAAGAGACATGACACTCTCATAGCGAATACATCTATGATATCTTTCCAAATCTCGTAATCATACTCCTTAAACTGCGGATTAACCGCACGGACAGCAGAAGCATTTTTGTATTCCTTCATGTCTGTAATTGCTACAAAACAGGCTACTCTGTCTCCGCAAATACCGGACTTATAATCCCTGAGTGCCTCCACCATCGGATAACTGATATACAGCTTCCCGTTCACTGTCTCATTATCGAAACTTTCAAGCATCTGTTTTACTGCATCCGCATCATCTTCCTTGCCCAGATTGGTTTGATGCATATCATAATCGAAGAAAAGGTATACCTCTGAAAAATCATCTCTCGACAGCCCATCCAACTGTTTACTGATATCATCGTTGCTTTCCCTTAAAACCTCAATGATATCCGTATCAAAATCATCCGCTTTCAGCTTTTTCCATAGCATATAGATGTTCTCCCCTGCCGGAAGCGTTATTATCTTAAAGTTACCGTGAGAAAAGAACACCTTCGAGATATTATCAATGATCTGAGGTTCCCTGGCCTCTCCTTCGACTATAAAAGCTTTATAGTCTCTGTCAGCCATTGAACGCACCTGCCTTATACATTTTCTGAAGATTATGAGCCTGTCTCAGTTCTTTCTCCGTCAGTTCGGATATTGCTTTGATACTGTTATCCTTCAATAAGAAGTAACAATCTGGCCTGAGAAGATCATTACTCATAAG
>JAGCXJ010000346.1 GCA_017961385.1 Lachnospiraceae bacterium | reverse complement strand
TTTTTAGATAGCCATTTCATAAATCAATTTCTCCTTCCACTTCATTCATGAATATCGAAATACGCTGATGATAATATCGATATAATTTTACAAAACAATAAGAATCAATAGGGTATAGTAAAAGTATAGTTTTGAAAATGGAAGCAAAATAAAAAGCGAAAAAGGATATCTTTGCTCCTTTTCCGCTTATTATTACGTCAATAATTAAATCGTGTTTTATTTTATTTGTTTGAACTCATGCCATGTCTTCTTGAGTTCCGCACGGTTTGAATTCTCGGTTTTCTTTAAGATGTTCTTTATATGAAATTTCACTGTATTCTCGGTAATAAACAGCTTTCCTGCTATCTCCAGATTGGTGCTTCCCTCAAAGATGCATCGTAATACATCTTTTTCTCTGTCTGATATGCCGTACTTCATGGCAAAATCATCAAATAGCTCATCGTCGCTCTTTAGAGCTTCTGTATCAGCATTCTCAGCTTGTTTAGGCTTGTCGTATAGTTTTCTTCCAAGTTCGGCGCCTATAAACAGCGTGAATACAAAAAGTATCGCATTGACGATAACAAGAACAACGCTGTTTTTTGCAAGCAGCATTCCCAAACCGGAACCGATCACCTCTCCCAGTCTTCTGAACATCATCCCCAGTCCTGCAATCCACAGTCCGTATTCTCTTGCTATATCCGCAAAGAGGACCATAAAGAAGATGCTGTAAAAACCCGTGAAGATATATGTGAGTATCCACAGAGGCATCTTAAGTGATGAGGCATTGACAAGTGCCATGCATATGAAAGGATTGATGACTGAACATACGCACAGTGTGAGGCCAGACCGTCTTGAACGCGTGATAATGATCGCTGCAATGATCATTCCCAGTGCCGAAAATGCCCTGGCCAGTTCCAGGCTTATCTCTCCGCCTGATATATCCGCTGCAGGCTGCATATATCCAAGATTCATGGTTATACAGGTGAGCAGGACAAAACCTGCGCATAACAGGCTCTTTTTCTTATCAACGTTTGATATATTTCCAGGTTTGATCTGATCTTTATCGGCTTTTATAAAGATCGTCATCACTATAAGTGCTGCAGCGATCAGAAAATATACTATATACGCGAGATCTCCTGTGTACAGTCTTCCTTCAAGCGGAAGCATGATAAGATATGACAGGATCCCTCCGACAGAACATGCAATACCGTAAACTATGCCGTAGCTTTTGCAAAGGCCAGTTATAAGCGTTATATATCCGCCGATCAGCATTCCGCAGAATACATCCATCCCGAAACCAAGGATAAGCTTGGGAACAGGTATCGGTACGTAAACCGACAGCATCATGAAAACAAGTTCTGCGATTATCGCAAAAACAAACGTCTTTATCAACCTGTCAGGATGTTTTCTTATATATAATGCAATAGCAGCGATACCTAATGCCTGACACAGAAAATCAACTATATTTGCAGTTATATCGATAAACTGCGGCGAAAAGTGAAGTAGCAGACCGTACAGCCAGTTGATATATCCCGCTCCGGTCCAGAAAACACTCAATGCCGCAATAAGGCACACCAGTATGGTGTTCTTTTTAATTCCGCTCTTCATTTCCATATGTCAATGTTACCACTTCCATCTGTGTCAGTAAATATAAATATCATGTGTTATCCATTGTGTGCAGGGGTAGCATTGGGGTAGTTGCCCAGTCTATTCTGCTATCTTTGGTTGTGGCGGATTCTTGTCACCGTAGAATACTATATAAAGGCCAGAGCCGTCTTCCTTTAATCTGTAGTACAGCCCAGACTTCTTTTCAGAATCATCTTCCTGTGGGATATCTGGCAGTTTCATCACATCCGGGTTGCCTTCTATATCAAATACTATGTAGCCTGACTCCGGTGCGGAATATGCAAATCCCTTCTTTATCCACAGCTCGCTTATATCGAGCTTGTCCGCTCTTATTATCTTTGCGGGTTTCATCTGATCTTCCATGAAGACCTGCCCGGTGAGTTTAACAGCATAGTAATTGCAGTCTATCGTAAATTCATTCTTAAGAGTCGCATCAAGCTCCACCTGAGTCTTTCCGATTATACTAAAATCCCTGTTATCCGCAAATGCGTCGAATACAAACTGCGGATCAACCTCCTCGCCGTCACTGCCTATAAAGGCTTCCTCCTGGGTCACTATGTTTGGATCATACTCAGGGTTATCATCAAAGCCTGCGTATTCAAAGAAATATGCCTGTCCGAGATATTCGGCACTTTTGTCAGTATTCTTTGTCGCCACGATCTTTGATGCATCATCGTTTACTACCAGAGAGAAGTTAAATGAATGCTCATTCTCGTCGACAATATCGTATCCCCAAAGATATGACCAGTCTTTTGTATCGTATACTCTCACACCCTTCCTATCCAGTGTGACGAGCTTTTTGCCGTCATTTGAAAATTCACCGCATACAGCGTTCTGCGGTCCAAGAGGACATACTATCTCTCCGGTCTCAAGATCAAATACGCTGTTGGCTATACAGCTGTACTCATTGGAAGAATGTCCTCCGTAGAACAGGTATTTTCCATCGGGAGAAACCGCGATCGCAAGGGAAGTCTGGTATGTGGGATAACTCCACTTAAGCTCTCCCGTCTTGCGGTCCAAAACCTTTAAAGTTTCAGCTGCAGACTTGACTGTAAGTACTATATAATCATCCGTTACCCTTACCCTGGTGCCCCATGAATCGACATCCGTCATCCACTTCACATTGCCGTTTAGATCATAACAGCGCATATATCCGTTTCCGTCTGTTACATAGAATTCCTGATCATCGGGTGAAAAGTTTACAGTTCTTACCTGAGCATGAACAAAATCATCCCAGAGGATTTCATTTTTCTGCCAGTCGATAAGCCAGAGATTGCCCACGGCATTGCTGGCTACAAGATATTTATTGTCATTGCTCAATGCCGCGCATCGTGAGATCGTTGCATTTGCCTGCTCTTCGCTTGTTCCCGGCTTGCTGCATGTGACAGGATAATGATCTATGGAATAAACTTCTTTTCCTGACTTATCAAGGATGACAGTCTTAAAGCCTGTCGCATTTGTCAGATCATCGGATGAATTGACCTCTGTAACAGTGTATTCTCCGTCATTGGATACGAATATATACGGAACCTCATACGGAAGCGGATATTTGAACAGTTCGTTTCCTTCAAGGTCAAAGGCAGTGACCGCGATCAGATCCTTGATCTCATCATGAGTGGCAAAGGTATGAAACGGTATAAATGACACGATCGATCTATGATCCGTTCCGTACTCATATGCCTGCAGACCTATCTGTGCGCTGGATTTAAGCTCGTATTTTTCAAGTCTGTTTTCGGGATATAGAGACATATCAACCGTTATTTCTTTGCCGGTCTTAGGATATATCAATATCTTGCGCGCATTATATCCGTCCTTCTTGACTTCTATGATGGCTTCTTTCCATGAACCTGAATATCCGGTCTTAAACGCATTAACCATCAGTTCAAAATGACCATCAGAATCAGTCTTGGCCTTGGCATCCCTGGCAGAATAACCGTCAAGCGCTATAACATAGGCATCTGCTATCGGATCTCCGTTTGCATCATGTATTATTCCGCTTACGGTAGCTGTCTTAAACCTGGATTCGCTCAGCTGATCGAGCGGATACATGATAACGGTACTGTTTAATACGATCGTCGATCTTTCTACCTGAGATCCGTCTACGGAGATAGCGCTGTGTATATTTATTAAAAGTTCGGATCTTCCTTCATACTGAATGTCAAAGTGTGAAGGCATTATATCGATCTCTGCTATGCGTTCACTATTTGGTTCCACGTATCCGTCGGAGCCGTTTGGATGTATGGCATATTCAAGCGAGCCTACATAGTTTAAGACTTCACCCTTTATATCTTTATCGGGATCCAGTTTAAGCTCGACATATGCATCCTTATCAGTAGTGTTCTTTATAAGGAGCTTTCTGACCAGTGTACCGTCAGTCTTAAGCTCGCATTTATAATCCGATTCTCCCCAGATCTCTACACCGCTACTCTCAGCATAAAGAGTATCAAAGGCAATCTCTCTTTTTCCTTGATCGTCATACATTTCATTTCCGGTGATCTTAAGATCGTCCTTTTTAACCTCTTTAGCTTCATCGTCTGTCTCGTTATATGTCGACTGCGAAATAACTTCTTCATTTGCCGTCGCTTCAGTGTTTCCTGTATCTATATCTGTTACGACATCGCTTCCTTTTGTACAGGCACTGATAAGCAGTGTCATTACAAGGATGCATATAGCTGCTATCCTGCTTTTTGTTCTGAGGTTTTTGTTTTCTCGCATATTTTTCCTCCTGATTATCGATCATCCTGCCATTTTCATATCACTATCATTATAAACAATAAGTCTGATGCCATGGGGATAGGAAAGGGATAGGGCGGCTATCCGTGCGATAAATTTATTTACTATTAGTCATGTATGCTGTAAAATTTTTAGATATGAAGGAAGAATGTGTTAAACCGTTTCGGTTGGGACTTATTGTAACAATTATCATAGGATTGACTTTTCTGTGGACAGGATCCGCATTCCTGTCATGGGTGTATAACGTTGCAGATCTGCTTGAAAGCATCGGACGCATAAATATGCTCGAGGGTCTTACCGAAGGCGTAGGATATGTATTTCAGGCAATAGGTATAATGATCACATGTGTTATTATACGTCAGCTGCTAAGCTCTCATGCTCCTGATCCTTCGGATGACAGAAAAATGAAGCTTATCTTTGCCGCAGTAAGTATCGCTGATCTTCTGTTTTCTTATCTTTCAGCATGTGCGGCTTCTCTATCCGGCGCTCTTATATTTGGATATGTTCAGAATACCTTTCACGGAATTATCGCTGCTCTGTATATTTATATGCTGACTTTATATGTTGATGTCAACAGACGGGGTCTGGTATTCGGACTGGGATATTCAATCGGTTCACTTGGTTCTTATTTCATATCGATAATCGGTGATTCCAACTTTTTAGCCGATATACGCTCCATCTTTTTATATATTTTCATAGTATTATTAACGCTGTTTCTTATATATATGTGTTCATATGACAGTCAGTCGGTTCCATATGCTGTATTTAAGAGCGAAACCACTGATGAATCGCACGTATCATCAACGTCAAATATCGTCTTACTGGCTGCAGTAGTCGTGATCCTTTTAAGTCTTGTAAAGGGACTGGGATTTTACTTTGATTTTTCGGATGTATGGGTTGGCGGCATGTCCCTTGAATACACGAGGATGTTTTATGCAACAGGTTTAATAGTCGCAGGTCTCATAAACGATATAAACCGCCGATGGGGCGGTATCATCTGCGTAGCCGCACTTGTTTTCCCCTTTGTACTGATACTGCTTAACAGCGCATCCGTAAGCGGGACGGTACTGTGGATACTCAATTATTCGTTTACCGGTCTCTATGTTGTATACCGCGTGCTTTTGTTTTCCGATATAGCATGGGAGTCCTTAAGGACAAAGCCCATATCACAAAAGAGCTCTCTTATTTATTTAGCTCCCCTGGGACTTATGTTTGGCCGTATCGGCGATGTCATCAGCACAGGGATCGGCCTTTGCTTTGCCGATTCGCCTATAGTCTTAAACATACTCACCGCCATAATGTTCGTAATAGCGATCATCGTATTCTTAGCACTGTTTTCAAGACATTACCTCGGTGTCTATGCCGTTATGACAAAAGACGAATCACACTCTCCTGTAAGCTTTTGTGATCATTACAAGCTGACAGACAGAGAGAGCATAGTCCTTATGCATATCACCGACAAAATGACCAACAAGGAGATCGCATCGGAGCTGTTCGTTCAGGAATCGACAGTCAAATATCATGTAAAGAACATCCTAAAGAAAACAGGATGTTCAAACAGGCAGGAGCTTAAAAAGCTCTACAGCGAATACAATTCTTAAAGGCAATAAAAAATCCCGCATATGCGGGATTTTTATTTTCGGCTATTTTAGGCCCTTAAACTGGTATATCTTGTACTCTTCATCATACTTCATGTTGCAGTCGATGAATGCACCGATTCTTATTCCCTTAGGCTCAAGGTCACAATTATTTACCTTTGTCGGGTGATCATAGAAATCCTGTCTGGGTTCATTGTAAAACAGGATATGAACCGTTGATCTTTCTCCCAGATCATTGATCCTTGCCACATAGCCTTTGGTCACATACATCTTCTTTCCAAGATTGCTCTTTGCATACTCCTGAGCCATCAGCTGCTGCTTCTGCACTTCACTCATGTCAGCGAGCATATCCTCAAGTCTGGCCGAATCCTTCCTTGAAACAAAATATACGATCACGGAAAGAATAACTATCGGCACAAGACCGATAATTATCGTTGTGATATCCATATGCATACTCCTCCTTCATCCTCCTTTATATTATTCCCGATTCCCTATTGCGCAAGCTGACTGAAATACAGATCATGCGCTTTCTGATACTCCGCATTGTATCTCTCATCATCACCCTGATGAAGAGATGATATATATGAATGAGCAAGCTGTGCTCTTTCAGGATGAACACGTACTATCGTAGCTATTCCTACGTTTGAGCATGTATCCGAGATACGTCCCGCATTTGTGAGTATCTCAAGGAACATGATACCGGCTCTGACACTGCACTTGCCTTCTCTTAATCTCTTTAAGTGATTGTCATGAAGAGTATTGGTAAGATCATCCATTACCTCTTCAAGCGGCTCGATATGACGTGCCGCATCCGTATCTCTCTTTTCAAACGCAAGCTGCGTATAGTCCATTATGGACTTGAGCAAAAGCCTTATTAAAGAGAGTTCCTTAACAGCCATACCTGAAAGCTCTACATCCTCGTTCTTTAGCTCCTTTGCAGTCTCTGCGATATGGACCGCATAGTCTCCAAGATGCTCGAATTCCGAAACGAGCTTGTGATACTGGGTAAGGATGTGAATGAAGTGATCCTCTGTGATATGAGGAGACATCTGAACAAGATAGTTATCCACCTTGTCGGTGAGCATATCTATGTTCTCCTCCTCTTCAAGTATCTCGTTAAAGACATCCTCGTCAAAATCCGTTATAAGATCAAATGCCCTGTCTATGCTGTTGTATGCGCTTGACTGCATGATGTTTAATACATCATAGCAGCTGTTAAGAGCAATTGCAGGCATTGAGAAGAATACCGGGTTAAGAGCAGCGATCTTGTCCTCGTACTTGTTTTTCTGTACAGGCTCTTCCTTGACCAGTTTAAACGACAGCTTCCTGAATATGCCTACTGCCGGAAGAAGGACTATGGCGCAGGCAAGGTTAAATACGGTATTGGTATTTGCAATGCCGCCCGAACTTAGAGGACGCGTCCAGAGACTGTCCAAAAGCCCCATGTGATGAATGATCGTTACTACTACGATAACAAGCAGGCTCTTGCTTAAGTTATAAAGTATATTTATGAGACCTACTCGTTTTGCATCAGGCTTTGCTCCGATAGAGCAAACGATAGCTGTTGTCACACAGTCACCAAGATATACGCCGACGATAACGATATAAATGGTCCTGAAAGGTATATGCCAGGCCATAGAAAATGCCTGCAGGATTCCGACTGTGGCAGATGAGCTCTGCAGGATGAAGGCTACACCCGCACCGGCAATGTATCCGATTATCGGATTATCGCCCATGCTCATGAATATCTTCTCTATAAAGCCGCCGTTTGCAAAATCATTTACAGCGCTTGTCATGTTCAAAAGTCCCGAAAAGAGTATTCCGAAACCTACCGCGATACCGCCTATCCTGTCGGATCTGGAAAATTTGAAGAACATGAGAAGAGCAACGCCTATGATGAGTGCGAGCGGTGCTAAAGTTGATGGCTGGAAAAATCTAAGTATTGAGCCCGATTCGGCTTCGACATCCAAAAGTCTTATGATCTGACCCGTTACCGTCGTACCTACATTGGCTCCAATGATTATACCGAGTGACTGGTCAAGCGTTATGATGCCTGCCGCCACAAGACCTGATGTGATAACTATCGTCGCCGTTGATGACTGAATGATGGCCGTGACCGCTATTCCGAGCAGAAAAGCCTTGATATAGCTGTCGGTCACCTTGCTCATGACGACCTTAAGCGTACCTGACGATCCTTCCTTTAAGTTATTGCCCATCAGGCGCATTCCGTAAAGGAACATGGCAAGACCGCCAAGCAGCGATATTACACTAAAAACGTACTGCATAACTACTCCTATAAGTCACAATTCGAAACTGTCCCCTTGGCCCACGGCGATCCGACATCGCATCTTCCGTGGTGATACTGCTCCCTTACAGTACCTTCTTTTTCTTCCTCGGCAAATTTGACGGAAAGTCTCCCCACTCCGTTTTCCATCTTGCCGTCTATCATATTCACTATCTCATCGATCTGTTTTGAATCCATATCATACCTTTTCGTATCTTTTGAAAATCTTGTCGGCACCGCAGACGTGCTTTGTTCCGTCATCATCAACGATAACGTAATCGCCCTCTTCTATGAATGTGCGTCCTCTTCTGTGCGAGATATAAGGGCATACCACAGTCCCGTTGTCTCTCGTAACCTTTACAAGTCTGTCGGTAACGATCCATATCTTTGTTACCACATCTGAAAACGGCTCCCATCCGTCCTCAAGATTGCTGCCAACCTTGTATTCATATACTTCTGCTTCAATCGGGGTTCTCTTGCATCTCATATGTGCACCTCCAATATAAACAAACAATACTGTGAATAACTTGTTTCTGATTTCATTATAACATATTTAAACGGAAATCATCTGAGAATCTCATCAATAGTTGAGACTGTGCTGAATGTTCCCTTGTTGGCTGCTATTATCTCCTTCATCTTCTGAAGTTCAAAGTAGTTTACATAACATATGAGAGTCTTGTTCTCTCCGGCAATCGCACCGTATGAATCCATTATGGTGCATGTCTTTTTCAGCTCTTTCTTTATTGCCAAAACAAGCGCATCCGGATTCTTTGTTATGATGGTGACCTGCTTGATCGCTTCGAAGTGATCGGTAAAGTGATCTATTATGGCAGTCGCTATGACATATACAAGAAGGCTCAACAGAGCTGCATTTCTGTTTATGAGTACAACTACCGGCCTATAAACGCAGGCATTGACTCCTATCAGGATATCTGGCTTGGAACAGTTCTTTCCCGTTATGTCTGTTATCTTTCTTA
>JAGCXJ010000345.1 GCA_017961385.1 Lachnospiraceae bacterium | reverse complement strand
TCTGTGCAGCTTCACATTCCGGAGCTACAAAATACACCTCATCATCTTCCTTTAGTATATAGCTGGCTTTCTGCAATGCATCATTTACCAGGACATTCTTATCCTTAATTAGTTTTTGCAGGAAAGACCGAGAAAACGAATCATCAGTCAGCAATGACAGTCCTTTGTCAAGGCGCTCTCCATCCAATTGTTCATCTATCAGGAATCTGTAATCGCTCATCTTAACCTTTATCCGATTTTTTCAGTTTAATGAAATCAAGATCTTCTTCCTTGCATCCAAACATAATAAAGAAGAACAGCGCTACAGCACTTACAGTCACATAAATGTCCGCAACATTGAACACAGGGAAATCTATAAGAACAAAATAAAAGAAATCAACCACATAATTATTGGCAATCCTGTCTATCATATTGCCAACGGCACCCGCAATCAAAAACACCAGTATCACTTCAGCTATATAAAACTTTTTTGTAAGAGGCAATCTGAATAGGATTATGATAATACCGACAATAAAAATACTGCTTACGATCAAAAAGAACCACTGCTTGTTCTGCATCATTCCAAAAGCAGCACCTCTGTTCTCCAGATATGACAAAACAAAGACTTTATCAATAATTACATACGCTGCCTTATCCTTTAGTTTTTCTACTGCAAGATTCTTTGTATACTGATCAAACAGGATCAATAAAACGGCGCATATCAGGTCAAGTGTGAGATGTTTGAATTTACTGCTTCTGTTCATACTATTCCTTCATATCCTCTTCGCTGAATCTGAGTTCTTCCAGAGCAGCCCTAAATTCATCATCGGTTACATTTGTATCGAGCACCGCTTTTCCTATCTTCTTTAGCAGGACAAAGCAAGGACCCTTTTCTCCGGAAGTCATATCAAGGCGTATATCCTTAACAACAGTATCAACGTCAATATCCTCTATGGTGATCGGAAGATTAAACGGAACAAACATATCTCTTATTTCAAGATACTCTTCAAGTGACAGCATTTCTCTCTTTAACGAAATATGAGCTGCCGCGATAATACCCAGCGCTATGTACTCTCCCTGTGTCATGGTATAGTTTTTTGCTTTTTCAAGAGCATGTCCTATTGTATGACCCAGATTAAGCACCAGTCTGTCCGATGTATTATAAGGGTCTTTTTCTATATATATCTTCTCAAGGGTGATCGTCTGCTCGATCATATCAGAAACGATCCCTCTGTCCTTGTCTGTTATCTCATACAGATTATCTATCAGCCATTCATATACACTGGCACTTTTTACGATAGCAACTTTCATTACTTCCGCAAAACCGCTGAAATACTGAATATCCTCTAGTGTATTAAGACATGAAGTGTTGATAAAAACAAGAGAAGGATTATAGTAAGCCCCTATCATGTTCTTGTATTCATCAAAATCAACACCTACATTACCGCCAACGATACTGCTGACCATGGCCATCAAAGACGTAGGAATATGTATAAGCTTTGTTCCGCACTTAAATGTTGCTGCTACAAACCCAGCATAATCGGTTACGACGCCTCCGCCTAGAGAAACTATATAATCCCCTCTCGAATATGCCTTCATAAGTAGTTCCTTATAGCAGGGTAAAAGGTCCTCGGTTGCCTTGCTGACTTCACCCGGCTCAAGTATTATCGAATCAACCTGGCATTCATTCTTACTAAAGATCGAAGACACCTCATCTCCGTATATCTGCCATACGTTAAGATCAGATATGATGCATACTTTTTTGTCAAAGCAGCCTATCTTAGTTATCTCTTCCGAGAGAGTTTCAAAACTCTGTTCAATTACTACTTCATAATCCCCTTTTGCGGGAGCCTTAATGATTATTCTGGACATATAAACCCCTTTCAGATTTTTCGTATAAAGAAATAAAAGCTTGTCCTAAGACAAGCTTTTTGATTCTTATATTGACGGAACATCGAATGAACCGCTTAATATCTCTTGGAAGTCGCCGGAGACATCTACACTTGCCGGAGTAATGATGAAAATATAATGTGATATCTTCTGTAGATTACCGTGTATAGCGTAGCAAGAACCCGAAGCAAAGTCTATAATACGCTGTGCAAGATCAACCTCAAGACCTTCCATGTTAAGTACAACGGTCCTGTTAGCAAGAAGTGTATCTGTTATCTCTCTTGATTCTTCAACGCTAGTAGGTTTGATAACGCAGACTTCCATGCCGTTTCCTGTTTTTCTGACACGTGAACTGCTCTTAGATAAAACAGGTTTTCTAGGGCCTTCATCAAGCGCAGCATCCTTATCCTGAGAAAGTTTGCTAACCTTAGGCTGTTCTATATCCGAATCGGGATCATCAAGATACTCATCCTCATCATATCCGTCTTCATTGTCACCCAGCTTCATGGCTGAAATAAAGTTATCCATAAGTCCCATAATACTGTTTCTCCTCACATTCCGATATTGTAATCACGTTCACCGAATATCCCGGTTCCCACTCTTACATATGAAGAGCCTTCCATTGCGGCCACTTCATAGTCTCCCGACATACCCATTGACAATACGCTCATATCAATATTATCAATGTTTTTCCTCATTATGTCAACAGATAATTGCCTCATGCGCTGAAAATATCCGCGGTTGTTTTCAGGATCATCAGTATAAGGAGCGACACACATAAGACCTGATATCTTTATTCCTTCGAGCATATTGATCTTTTTAACAAATTCTTCAAGTTCTTCAGGTTTAATACCAAACTTGCTCTCTTCATCTCCTATGTTTATCTCTATCAGAACAGGTATGACTCTTCCTGCAGCTATCGCTCTCTTACTAATTTCCAGAGCAAGTTTTTCAGATTCAACACTGTGGATCATATATACCTTGTCTGCGATATATTTGACCTTATTCGTCTGGAGATGGCCTATCATATGCCACCTTATATCCGAAGGCAGCTTATCATATTTCTCAATTATCTCCTGTACTTTGTTTTCACCAAAATCACGCATGCCGGCATCATATGCTTCCTTGAGCATTTCTACAGGCTTTGTCTTGCTGACAGCAATAAGCCTGGTATCATTCATATCGGCAGGATGCGAAGCATTGATCTTAGCTAATGAATCTTGAATGTTTATAATATTCTCTGCTATGCTACTCATAAATAAATTCGTCCGTTTCTACAGAGTCGGCATCAAGTACGATATAGTCGTATGCTACAAGTCCATAGGTTGTATTGGACCTGATGATGCTGTATTCTTCATTTGAGTTAAGTATTTCTATCTCTTTAAAATCTGCATATCCCTTATTGATATTGTAAACACCTGTAAGCGTTCCCGACTTGCTGATAACAAATGTCTGTGCGGAATCAGGCATGTCGATCCTGTCGCCGAGACGTAAGATCGAATCATCAAGATATGCATTGTTTTCTTCATCAATATTGTAAATGGTCACCGGAATGAATTCAGGTATCATCCGACCCTCTTCATTGTAGGTTTCTCGCAGTATTCCGTCAGCGCCGTCACCGCCTTTTGTAATATAATCCATCGGAACGATGAAAAATGCCTTGTCACATATAGCAGTGTTAGGTACTTTTAGTCCAGTTTCAGTATCAAGCAGAAGTTCTATATTGATGAATCTGTCCATGACAAATGTGATCATGGAATTTGTAAATGACAAAAGAATGTAGTGTCCGTCGTCACTTCCTTCTATTTCAGTGACCTTGGCCCATGATTCGTACTGGTTCTTAAGGAACTTTACCTTGACATACTTTTCCTCAACAAGTTCGGCAGCCCTGTTTTCATCCACCTCTATAAGTATCGACCAGTTCTCGCTGTCTGAAAGCTTAAACAGCGGATCTCCTATAGACACGATGTTATTGTTGATCAGCTGTTTCTTGTTTTCTTCATATATTTCTTTGTCAAACCAGCTTTTATCTGCATTGACCGGCTGTTTGCTCTCAAATCCGTCAACTGAATAAACAACAACTCCAGAAGCAGGAGAATTACACAGTTTGATGAGTGCACTCTGTGAGCGCAGGTCATCGATAGAGCTTAAAAGATTTCTGTTGGAAAACTTGAGCACATCTCCCTGTATGGCATATTTGAACTCATACACAGAAGAAAAATCCTTTTCATTAAACGATGATGAAAAATTGATCATCTCGTTCTTTAGCGAAGACAGATCTCTGTCACTTAAAACATCCGTCCCGGCATCCATGTTCTGATTAATGTAATCCTGAAGAGCTCCTGTTTCATCTATACCGCAGACTAAATTTCCCGTTCCGACCTTTTCGCCTTCTGTGGCAAAATAATTGACATATCCAGCGCAGCCTGCAGTAACAACAGTTTCATCTCTCAGCGCTATACCCTCATAAATATTCGAAACAGATAAAGAACCTGTCTTTACCTGATATCCGATGATGTGTTTGGATGTGAAATACATCACAACACTGATGATAAGATAGACCAGAATAACAAAGAAAAAGATCAGTCCAATGTTCAGATTGATCGGTTTGCCGATTCGCGATATCTTGTTGTCATCAGAACTCATATCTTCTCCTTTCTTTCGGTTTATCAATTAAAGCCCCGGACACCCCGAGGCTTTTTGCTTTTTTATAATGCCACAATTACTTTTTCCTGAATAGCAGGACTTAATTCACTCTTATCTATTGATGCACTGACAATGATGCGAAGATCGAACTTGTCAGATATTTTCTCAAATCTTTCTACAATCTCTTCAAATGCCTCCGGTGTAAGTCTGGCAATCTTCATTAGACCGTCGATATACATCTGTTCAATATCATGATCCTGGGAAATAATACCGTAGATAAAACCTATAAATTCTGAACTGTTTTCGAAATCATACTCTGATACGTTGATAAGTCTGACTCTATTGTTGAGTTCAAACATATGCTTTGAACTCCTGTCTAAGAATACTATGTTACCTGATGCTTCTTTAATCTCTTCATTGACCTTATCAAGAAGGTGTTTGGTCTTACCCTTTCCTTCTTTGCCTACAATTAACTGAACCATTGGTAGCCCTCCTGTTATGTTAAATTTTGAGCAATAACCCCATACGAATATTATAGAGTATCACACCTTAAAAGACAACTGTTTTTACCTTGAATTTATCTCTTCAAGAAGCTTGATCATCTCCTCATACAAAACACTTCTTTCGCTTGCATGAAGTATAACAGCAATGTATGGATTTCCTTTTGAATCTCTGGTTATGAGTGACAGACATGATCCGGCAGCCGAGGTCGTTCCGGTCT
>JAGCXJ010000344.1 GCA_017961385.1 Lachnospiraceae bacterium | reverse complement strand
TCCTTCCCGAGTAATAAAGCGCAGGCAGTCCCATCGGTATCGATTCGTAGTACTCATTAATGTCATATGCAAAGTAGTCCTCTAATGAACCGATACCATTAAATCCGTATCCGCCTAAATCCAGAATGTATCCCGATAGCAGACGTGCAGTTCTACCATTTCCGTCTTCAAACGGATGTATCGTAACCAGCTGATAGTGTACAACCGCCGCAACTATCAATGGGTGATCATCAGTAGTATTTACATACTCGACCAATTCATCCAATAGATCCGGTATATCGAGGTACTCCGGTGGAATATAATCAGGATTCCCAGTCTGGGAATCATATACGGCAAACAGCACGCCTGGAGGCATAGCTCCTCTTAGTCCGATTTTTTCCTTAGATGCTCCCTTCTCAACATATTTCTGAACATCTAATATCAGTTTCTTTGAAAATCGTTCTTTCTTTTTTACCTTCTCCTCCAGATAATTCAGCGCCAGAAAATAATTGCGCACTTCCTGCTCCGGCTTTAAAAAGTGCTTTTTTTCATCCCGCTCTATAACCTCATCAACCTGCTTTTCAGAGAGTGGATTCCCTTCTATCTTATTTGATGCATAGGAACTTTTCTTCTTTGAATTCTTACGCAATTTGCTTGCCACAGATCTCGGCAATTTCACAGAGGAAACCTTGTATCTGTTTTTATCAATCTCGGTTATGTATTTTAAAATCTCGTTTGTCAAAGCTACTTTGATCATCTTCCAATCACCTCGGTGATATTATAGCAGAACGTCTCTGGAACTTCCATTAAAATTTCACTATTTTTTCACTATTTTTCATTATCCTTAGTCGATAAAACTGGAAGATAATGATATTATAACATAAAAACTGGGGAGACATTTTTTGCCTTCCCAGTTCTCATTTTGTATGTTGTTAAGAATTTCTCTACCAAGTTAATCTGGTCATAGTTCCATGGATGATAATCGTATCTTTTTATATGCATTTGACTTAGTATTTGGATGCGGTTCTAATCCGGTTACTGTTATATCATTCTTTCCTGGCCCATATGACCAATATATCCTTCCTGCTCCGGGAGTGTTATTCTCCAAATACGATTGCCATACTTTTTCTCCATATCTCTTTGACATTTCTGGAATCTCATGTGTAACCAACGCAGGATAGAACGGATCTATTGAAAGATGATACAATGCCTTACCAAGCTTATATAGCCTTATCTCATTTTTATTAGCATCTTTTTTGGCAACTTTTTCACGGAGTTCATCCCAAAAATCTTTCATTTCTGGTACTCCCATGCGTACTTTCCACATATTTAGTCTGCGAACTCTGTCAGATCGATAGGCTCTGACGCGATACCTTTCTTCAGATTTTCCATCGATTTATCTATCATCTTCAACGTATTCTCATCGATTTCAAACGGTTCTACTAAGACTCTGGGTTCTAGTTCGATCCGACCATTTGGGAACTCTATTACATGATAGTACTCATAGGAAGATCCTCTGAGTGTAATCCTTTTCTTTGCATCTATTTTTGCATCATACTCTTTTATAGCTTCCATTTGATATCCTCCACGGTGGGTATTCCCACTTAAATCATGCTGCAATCTTCCCCTATTGTCAACTCTCTATTAAACGATTTTTGTGGATTGTTAAGAGCTTTACTCCAAGTTAAACCATCCATTTGTTGGATTATTTTCCGATTTTCCGTTCTGTTGATTCAATACATCTTTGCATTCATTAGGATAACTACAAAGCACGCTATCCAAATATTTAATCCCACAGAAATATTTACATATCGAGGTGTCTTTTACAGCGCATTTATGTTCTTTGGAATTCTCAGCTTCATTCCACGGACATACATCTTGATCCCAGTCAACGCTATCGCTGACTAAATCAATATCCATGTTTGCACCCTTAAGTTCTTTTATCTTCTTCATACGCTTAACCTTTATCTATCTGTTCATCCTTTTTTTGAAGTTTCTTTGCCCAGATTGGATTTTCTCTGTCAAATATCTCTTTTTGCTCAACAGTCAGCTTATCGGGATAATCGCTCATCAGGTCAAATACAACTTCCTTGTCAAAGGAAAATTTATGCTCGCCTTTAACTTCCTTCTTCCACCATATCGTATCGCTCTTCTTTTTCTTATAGAAATCACGATCCTCTCCGGCAGTTAAGAGGCGTCTTCTGTTTTCGAGTTCGTTTCTCTCTCTTTCTAACGCCGCTTCTTTTTTTCTTCTTTCGCTGTCTATAGACATCTTTCTGAAAAGTTCGGTCTCTTTTTCATCGAGCAAAAAATATTTATCCACATAGTCATATGCCGATCCTATATGATATTCTTCAGACTCAATGAGATAATATTCATTAAGCGCATTCTTATATACGGCTCTTGCTATGCGGCTGTAGCCTTCTTCTACATCTACTCCAAACTGAAATTCAACTTTTCCGTTGGTGGATTCAACCTTTTTCATAGGCCTACCTCTTATTTATCCTCTAGCTTATATGCATATACGATGACGGGATATCTTACCCATATTCCCATCATATCCGTTGAATAGATCCTTATCCCGATAGGATATGTATACAGCTTTATCTTATCGGGATATTCTGTTTCTTTTATATCTTTATTGCTGTCTATATAGCAGGCATGATGATTTGTACGGGCTACATATGAGTTAGAGCAGCCCTTTCCTAAAATAACGACATCGTTCATTGATGCGTTATTCATATAGTAGACTGATGTAAAGCTTCTCTCATGCGGTATGACAAATATCACAACTTTTATGAGAATAAGTATAAGAATTATGATCAGTATTCCTTTTATCATCCTTTTTCTGTCAGCTGACTCCATCTCATTTCCCCATGCGTATCTTATTTCTTATTGATCATCTGTCTTAGGCTCTATGACCATTGGCAGATATTTGTTTCTTTCGCTCTCTATGAATTTTGCTATCCATTCCTTGTCGATCAGATTCTCGCTGGCTTCTGCCGCCGCCGATTCGTTTGCGAATGTATCGAATTCAAACTGCTTTGCTGCAAGTCTCTCAACAAAGGCTTCATCAATGGTATTCTCGCAAAGAAGGTGATATACAAGAACGTTTCTTACCTGTCCCATCCTGTATACTCTTGATATTGCCTGCTTTTCAAGGGAAGGCTTTACCTGTGGCTCCAAAAAGATGACAATGCTCGCAGCCTGTATGTTAAGTCCTGTGCCTCCGGATTGTATCTGGCTTATAAGCACGCTGCCGCTTTCAGCTTCCGAGAGCCTGTCAACCAGAGCCTGTCTCTGAGCGATCGGTGTATCTCCGCTTATAACTCCAACGCATCTGTCATGAAGCGCCTTGTAGGCAAAATCGATGGTATCTAAAAAATATGAATAGATCAGTATCTTTCTTCCCTCATCCCTTGCCTGATCACAGATCTCTATAAGTCTCTTTCCCTTGGATGAAAGATTGATATCTGGCTGTCTGAATGAGACTCGTCTCATTCCGGTAAGATCCCTTTCATCCACATCCTTTATGTAATGCTTAAGATCGGTGTCAGTCATGGCGCACCATTCCTGTTCATCCTGTATCTTGGGCAGTTCTTCAAGGACCTGATCCCTTGTCCTTCTAAGATAAAGGGGTGCTAGCATCTCCTTAAACTGAGGAACGCTGCTCATCTTTGCAAGCTTTCTTATCTCAAGGGACATGTCGGGTCTTATGAAATCGATCAGGGAGCACATCTCCTCGACACGGTTTTCAAGAGGAGTTCCGCTCATCAGAAGTATCCGCTCGCTTTCGTTATCAAGTCTTCTGATAAGATTAGTCCTAATCGCATCAGGGTTTTTGATGTAATGAGCCTCATCTATGACAAGCATAGATAGCTTCATCTTCTCATCTATAGCATCGATGATCCTTCCCATGCTCTCATAGTTGGTAACTGCCACTCCTCCTCTTTCCTTCCATGAGGCAAGTGAATCATCTATCATCTCTCCGTGGATCAGATGAACACTAAGATCAGAGAATTTCTTTATCTCCCTGCACCAGTTTATAAGAACACTCGCGGGACAGACGATAAGGAATCTGCTATCCTTTTCATTGCTGTTAATGTGGACCATTGCGGCTATCGCCTGAATGGTCTTTCCCAGTCCCATCTCGTCACCGAGAAGGACTTTTTTCTGTGCTATTATGTATTTTGCTCCAAATGACTGGTATGCTCTGAGTCTTCCCTTGAAATCATCAATATTCAGTTTTATGGAATCGATTCCGCTTGCAAGCTCGGAGGGGATGCTGCTGTAGATCAGAGGCGAATCGCTCTTTCCGATTTCGAGCTCTTCAAGGAGCGCATAGTAATCCGCGCTGTTATATTCAAAATCCTCTCTTACCTTGTCACTCTCATGGATAAAGCACTCTGCAAATGAATCGATGAAATTTATTGCTCTGATATATACGGGGCTTTCGATGAATTCTACCATTGAATCATAGATATCAAGGGTATGCTCCTTGTTTGCCTTTGATGAAAAGACCCAGTGGACTTTATTAAGGATGATCTTTTCGTTACTTAGCATATCGCTGTATTCAAAAAAGGAGCTTTTTACATCGCTTGCGTCCTTTCTTATTTCCTCGCAGTGTCTGTATTCATACAGGCATATGATAAGATCCCTGTATTCATCCTTACTGTCAAAGTCATCTAGGGTTAGCTTAAGAGTAGTATATGAAATGATCTGATTTATGAATTCCGCGATTATCGCCCTTATGGCATCAAGCTGCTTTTCTCCTATCCCGGATATCTGTCTTATCTCCCAGTCGCCTGCTTGTGAAAGAGAATAAAGGTCCTTGTAGCCGGCCTCAATCAGAGCCGATACTCTTATCCCGGCCTTTGACTTCTTAAGCTCTTCAACGGATACGGAATCGAGCGATTTGACAGCTAGCTTAGACAGAACGTTTACGCTTAATTTTCGTATCTTATGTGTCTGTCTGCTTTTGCACTCATACATGTTTGCAAGCCTGGCTGAGTTTTCGATTATATCTTTTTTGAGTCTTTTGATATCCGAGATCTCTATAGCGCTCACTTTTTTCTCCCTCTTTAAATGTGACACATATGTCAGCAAGCTAATGCTGATAACTGCGCTGTTTTTCCCTGTTCGTATCTTTGTTATTATATATGCCTGTCTTTAAAAATTGCCTGTTTTATGTATTTTGACCAGTTTGGTCATTTATTGTTATGTAAATCATCATGAGCAATTATTGCTGATATATATGTCTTCCTTTACATAGTCATCATCGTCTTTACTCATATATTCGTTATAGACTTGTTCTATGTCTTTTGTGTCAATGTTTTTGAATATCTTGAAAAGCGCGTTAAGACTCATTCCCGCTTCACACATTTCTCTTATAGCATCAATATCCTTTTTTTCCATTCTCATTCTCCGTCTATCTTTGGTCTGGGTGTTCCGCATTCGAAACAGAACTTTGCAGTGTTCTTTGCACCACATGCGGGACATATCCACGAATCCTTGTCGTTTTGATCAATCGGTGCAGGATTCATGCTGTTTGAGAAGGTATTCGGTTCATACATCATCACATTTTTGCTCGTATATGACACATCAACATC
>JAGCXJ010000343.1 GCA_017961385.1 Lachnospiraceae bacterium | reverse complement strand
TCGGTACCGCTGTGGTGTGCGGGATGCTCGTTGCCACGGGTGTAGCGCCGATGTTTGTGCCGTGGTTTTTCACGCTATTTGCCGGAAAAGATAAACAGGAGACCAAATGAAACTAGTTAATTTATTAACGGCTTGTGCCGTTTTAACTGCCGGGTGCACGATGGGGCCCAATTACAAGCGCCCTAATGCAGATTTACCGCAGGGTGCCGATGCGTCCAATTATGGTGTATTTACGCAACAAAACTGGCTAAAAGACTGTTAAACGAATATCACATTCAGATAGAAATGGAATCTGCCGAGTACATAGTTGCCATAGTAACCTGCAATGACAGCAAAGAGGGATTTGAAAGATTTGCGGATGCACTGCTTAAGATAGATTCCACTCTTTGTAGCAGCAAGGAAGAGAAAATAAATATTGAAAGATTTGCGGGTCTGTTACACACAAAGGCGCAGAATAATATATATATATATCCGCCTGGGATCCCGATAGCCGTCACGGGTGAAGTAATAGATGAGAGCATGATAGATACACTTAATAAGTACGAGGCGGCAGGATTAAGGATAAGAGGTTTATAGATTAAGTTTTTATGGGAAAGATTTTTTACTTGATGGGGAAGAGTTCCTCCGGAAAAGATACTGTGTACAAGAAGCTGATGAAGGATCCTAGCATTCATCTTAGCAAGATAGTACCTTATACGACCAGACCGATAAGAGAGGGCGAGAAAGAAGGAGTTCAGTATCATTTCACGGATAATGCCGGATTTGAAAAGCTGTTAAGTGAAGGCAAGGTAATAGAGCACAGGACATATGATACGTTTTACGGAGAATGGAAGTATTTTACCGTTGCCGATGAGAATATCGATCTTAACAGAAATGATTATCTCATTATAGGGACACCCGAATCATATACAGCCACAAAAAAATACTTCGGAGAGTCAAGAGTTTATCCGATATTAATAGATGTAGATGATGGTGTAAGATTGCAGAGAGCTCTTAACAGGGAGCGCAAGCAGGAGACTCCCAAATACGAGGAGATGTGCAGAAGATTTCTTGCCGACGCAGAGGATTTTGGCAATGAGAAACTGAAAGAATGCGGCATAGATACAAGGTTTTCAAACGAGAATCTTGATGAGTGTTTAAAGAACATCATTTCCTACATCAAGAAAAACCTGTAGCATTCATGAGCGATTTCTAAAAAAGGAGGGATCGTATGGATATTAAAGTCAGTTCCGTGATGCCTGCTCAGCAGATCGAACAGCCGACAGCCCAAACCCAGGTAAACGGAGATTTTAAGTTCACACTTGCGAGTCATATCGAGGAAGCCGGGCTTCAGGAGAGACTTACCTCCATGATGGAAGAGATCACCATGCAGGGCGACAAGCTTTCAAAGCACAGAGACATCAAGGACATGAAAAGATACCGCAGTCTGATAAAGGATTTCATGAACGAGATAGTCAGCCGTTCACATGAATTTTCCAGAGAGAATTTTTTAGACAGACGCGGAAGACACAGAGTATATGGTATAATAAGATTAGTGGATGAAAATCTCGATGAGCTTGCAAAGGAGCTGATGAAGGATGAGAAAGACAATCTTGCTATCCTTGGCAAGATCGGAGAGATAAGAGGTCTGCTTTTGGATATACTTACGTAACAGTTTGGCGGTTTATAGATTCAAGGAAGAGAAGGAAGAAGAGTATGCCTAAATTTTCAGATATCATCGGACAGGATATGATAAAAGAGCATCTTATGAATGCTCTGAAAACAGGCAATATTTCACACGCATACATCATCAACGGTGAACGCTACAGCGGCAAGGAGTTCATAGCAAAGATATTTGCGATGGCGCTCCAGTGTGAGAAAGGCGATATAGATCCGTGCAATGAATGTCATGCCTGCAAGCAGGCTTTAAGCGGCAATCAGCCTGATATAATACATCTTACGCATGAGAAGCCAAACGTAATAACTGTTGATGACATAAGAGAGCAGATCAACAGTGATATCGTTATAAAGCCCTATGCCTGTGACAGAAAGATATATATCATCAATGAAGCGGAAAAGATGAACGTTCAGGCTCAGAACGCTTTGCTTAAGACTCTTGAGGAGCCGCCTGAGTATGCAGTCATCATCATACTTACAACAAATGTCGATGCACTGCTTCCGACGATCCTCAGCAGATGCGTAGTTCTTAACATGAAGCCGGTTGATGATGAAAAGGTCAAGGAATTCTTGATGGAGTATGTTCAGGTTCCTGACTACAAGGCTGAAGTATGCGCCGCATTTGCAAGAGGAAATCTGGGCAAGGCCAAGATACTTGCAAGCAGCGAGGAATTTGACAAGATAAAGACTGAAGCCATCGCTCTGCTCAAGCATATAGATGAAATGAACGTCAATGAGATAAGCATTGCCATAAAGCAGATGAATGAATACAAGTTAGAGATCAACGACTATCTTGATATTTTAGCCATTTGGTACAGGGATGCTTTAATGTTCAAGGCAACGGCGGATGCGAACAATCTTATCTTCAGGGATGAGATAAAGTTCATCAAGCAGACGGCATCGAGAAGTACTTATGAAGGTCTTGAGATAATACTCAAGGCACTCGACAAGGCAAAGGCAAGGCTTTCCGCAAATGTCAGCTTTGATCTGACAATGGAGCTTTTGCTTCTGACCATAAAAGAGAATTCAAATCTGTAATATAAAGAAATTGTGAGGTTTATAGATGAAAAAAGTAATAGGTGTAAGATTCAGGACAGCCGGCAAGGTTTATTATTTCGATCCGCTTGATCTGGATATAAAAAAAGGCAGTCATGTCATTGTTGAAACTGCCAGAGGGATCGAATACGGAACGGTTGTCGGAGACGTCAAGGAGGTAGAAGACGAAAAGGTAGTCGCACCGCTTAAATCAGTTCTTCGTATAGCTACTGAAAAAGATGACGAGCAGGAAAAGAAGAACAAGGAAAAGGAAAAGGATGCATTTAAGATATGTCTTGAGAAGATAAAGAAGCACGGACTTGAGATGAAGCTGATAGATGCCGAGTATACCTTTGACAACAACAAGGTATTATTCTATTTCACGGCAGACGGAAGAGTGGATTTCAGAGAGCTTGTAAAGGATCTGGCAAGCGTATTCAAGACACGTATCGAGTTAAGACAGATAGGAGTAAGAGACGAGACAAAGATAAGAGGCGGCATAGGAATATGCGGAAGACCTTTATGCTGTCATACTCATCAGTCAGATTTTATTCCGGTCTCTATAAAAATGGCCAAGGAACAGAATCTGAGTTTGAATCCTACAAAGATATCCGGTGTATGCGGACGACTGATGTGCTGTTTGAAGCATGAGGAGGATACATACGAGGAGATCAACAAGAGACTTCCGAATGTAGGAGATTATGTAACGACTCCCGACGGACTTAAGGGTGAGGTTCACAGCGTAAACGTACTCAGAGAACTGGTCAAGGTCATAGTTGAAGAAAACGATGAAAAGGAGATCCACGAGTACAAGGCATCAGACTTAAGATTCAAGAAGAGATTCAAAAAGGATAAAGAAAAGCTCCAGCTGACAAAGGAAGAGATGAAGGAGCTTGAAAAACTTGAGAGACAGGATAAGACTCAGGGTGTAGATGACTAAGGATATATTAAAAGAACATGAAAGAATAGACGACCTGCAGCGTAATGGATACAAGATAATCCAGGACCCTTGCAGGTTCTGTTTTGGTATGGATGCTGTTTTGCTGTCAGGTTTTGCCAGGGCTGACAAGGGGGATCAGGTTCTCGATCTGGGGACCGGGACAGGAATAATCCCTATACTCATGGAGGCAAAGACAGAGGCCTCTCATCTGATAGGGCTGGAGATCCAGGAGGAGAGCGCCGATATGGCAAGAAGGAGTGTCGCACTAAACGGTCTTGAAAAAAAGATCGATATTATGACCGGAGATATCAAACCGGCTGATAAGCTGTTTGGAAAAAGCACAATGGATGTGGTAACATCCAATCCTCCGTATATGATAGGACAGCATGGTCTAAAGAATCCCGACAGTGAGAAGGCAATAGCCAGACATGAGGTTTTATGTACGCTAGAGGATGTGGTAAGAGCAGCAGCATCACTGTTAAAGCCGGGAGGAAACTTCTTTATGGTACACAGACCCTTCAGACTTACAGAGATAATGACATGCTTAAGCAAGTATAAGCTGGAACCCAAACGGATGAGGCTTGTGTATCCGTTTGTCGACAAGGAACCAAACATGGTACTGATCGAAGCCAACAGAGGAGGACGATCAAGACTTACCGTCGAAAAACCGCTCATTGTATACAAGGAGCAGGGAGTATATACTGACGAGATATATGAGGTATACGGATATTGAAGATCGATAATGTCATCTATCTGATAGGATTAGCAGTCATACTGATAATTGCGCTAATTGTTTTAGCTGTTGCAAAGATCAGAAAGAACAGGCCTCTGCCCATGGATGAGATGGAGGGGCATGATTTTGAGTATTACTGCGCCGAGCTTCTTGAAGGCATGGGCTTTGTTGAAGTCGAAGTGACAAAGGGCAGCGGTGATTTCGGAGCTGATATACTGGCTGAAAAAGACGGGATAAGCTATGCGATTCAATGCAAATGCTATGACAAGCCAATCGGTGTGAGAGCAGTTGAGGAGATATATGCGGGCAGGGATTACTATGACAGGATGGTCGGTGTGGTCATGACCAATCAGTATTTTACCCAGCCGGCGGTTGATATGGCAAAGAAGTTGAACATACTGCTATGGGACAGAGATTATATCAGCGCCAATGATAAGGAGATATAAAATCAGCTATGAATGATAAGATTGCAAAAGCTGTAAAGAGCTTTCTTGATGAAAGTGAATTTATAAAGATGCTAAAGATCGAACTGTTAGAAGTGGACGATGAACATGCGAAAGGACGCATGCCGTTTGATCAGAAGTATCAGAATCCGTACGGGACGATGCATGGAGGAAGTCTTTATTCTCTGGCAGATACCATAGCCGGAACACTTGCCAGCATGTCAGGCAAGGCGGTTACCACCATCGAAGGTAATCTTCACTTTCTGGAACCTGCATGGAAGACAGAGTATATTTACTGCGAAGCAAGACTGAGGCGTGGAGGCTCTCATATAATAACAGTTGATGTAGACATCACGGATGATAATGAAAAACTGTTAGACTGCGGATGCTATACATTTTTTAGAACAGATGTTGATATAGTTTAATGAGGATAAGCGATGTCAGGAGTACTTTACCTCTGTGCCACACCGATAGGAAATCTAAGTGATATGTCTCCCAGAGTCATAGAGACTCTGAAGGATGCGGATCTTATTGCGGCCGAGGATACAAGAAACAGCATAAAGCTTTTAAATCACTTCGATATAGATACGCCCATGACAAGCTATCATGAGTTTAACAAGGTCGACAAGGCTAAAACACTCATAGGAAAGCTTAAGGAAGGTCTAAATATTGCACTGATCACCGATGCGGGAACACCGGCTATATCCGATCCCGGAGAAGTGCTTGTTAAGATGTGCCAGGAAGAGAACATTACTGTCACATCACTTCCCGGACCGGCGGCGTTAATCGTTGCGCTCACTCTTTCGGGGCTTTCTACTAGGAGATTTAGTTTTGAAGGATTTTTACCTCCGGAAAAAAAGGAACGCAGACGTATTCTTGAAGAACTGACAGATGAGAGCCGTACGATCATTTTATACGAAGCTCCTCACCATCTTAAAGGGACTCTTGAAGAACTCAAAGAAGCGCTTGGTGACAGAAGGATAACCCTTTGCAGAGAACTTACAAAGAAGTTTGAATCTGTAATGCCGACAACGATCTTTAAGGCAGTGGCATATTATGAGGAAAACGAGCCAAGAGGCGAGTATGTTCTTGTTATAGAAGGCAAGTCGTTTAAGGAAAAGGATGAAGAAAGACAGCTCAGTTTTGCCGATATGTCTATTGAAGAACATATGAAGATCTATGAGGATCAGGGAATCGATCGCAAGGAAGCCATGAAACTGGTAGCAAAGGACAGAGGTGTTTCCAAGCGGGATATATACAATACACTGCTTGGTCAGTAAAGAATTTAAGGCTCTTCAAAAATGATCGGCATGAATTCTGCGATAGCATTTACAAGTATTGGATGATGTATCACAAAATGAATGGAAGGCGAGGCATTTTTCGATACTATCGCCAGATCCC
>JAGCXJ010000342.1 GCA_017961385.1 Lachnospiraceae bacterium | reverse complement strand
TCTATAATCATTAAATCAGCTGAAACCGATGAGGAGTTGTGCGGCAGGGGATATGTTCATTGTACTTCATGGCAGGAAGCTTATAGAGGCATTGTAAATGACAGATATCTTGATACAATGACCGTAGAGGCTACAACTGCCCGTGCGCGGCAGTTTCCGGAAAACACTCTTGTTGCCAAGGATAAAGAGAAAGTAGTTGGATTTGCGGTTTATGGTCCGTCAAGAGATGAAGATCTGAATGATGCGGGAGAGGTTGTAGCGATCTATGTCCTTTCAGAATACTACGGCCGTAAGGTAGGATACAGATTGATGAATGAAGCAGTTTCCAGGCTCAGCGGGTATAAAACGGTATTTGTATGGGTTTTCGAGAAAAATAAGAGAGCCATAGATTTCTATCACAAATACGGTTTTGAATTTGACGGATGCAAAAAGGAATGGAATCTCTGCACACCGGTAACGATAGTCAGGATGATAAAGAGAACAGCTTAAAGGGGATCAGCATGGCACAGCAAAACATCTATGATGATGACAAGTTCTTTGAGTCCTTTAAGGGGCTGCGGGAAGGGGAGATCAACTTTAACGATCTCATCGAGACACCGATCCTTCTGGCTATGATGCCTGATCTTAAGGATAAGCACATTCTTGACGTAGGATGCGGTATGGGGCAGCATGCAATGCAGTACATAGAGATGGGCGCATCCTGTGTTCTCGGAACCGATATCTCCGAAAAGATGCTGGGCTACGCGCGCGAAAACAATACTGCGGACAATATCAGATACGTGAGACTTCCGTTCGAGGAACTTGATAAGATCGATGAAAGTTTTGATGTTGTTACCAGTTCTCTGGCGTTCGATTATGCCGAGGATCTGTGTGATGTCCTTAAGAAGATAAACAATCTTCTAATCCCGGGAGGCAAACTCGTTTTCTCCATATCTAACCCGATATCAACAGCTTATGACGGTGTGTATGACAGATATACCAGGACAGAAGACGGCGTAAGGCTGTATGCAAATCTTCATAACTACAACATCGAAGGCTTGAGAAAGTTTAAATGGGTAGTGGAAGGATATGAAGTGTATCACCGGAGATTTTGGACAATTGTAAATAACATAGTATCTGCCGGATTTATCATCGAAGAATGTCAGGAATCTCAGCTCTCTGAGGAGATCATACGTAAATATCCGGACAGGTTTGACGGCTTATACCACCATCCTGATTTCATATTCTTCCGCTGCAGTAAGAAGACCAACTGAGCTTATTTCGCTTTGATCTGCCGTTCGCGACTGAATATTCACCATTCACGACTTATTTCTGTCTTGGATGATCCCGTTTGCTATCCTTACATTGTCAAAAGCAATGACAAAAAAATCAAAGGGGAAAAGAGATATGAAAGACGCAAACGAAAAGAAGAACAAAACAATTAAGGTTTATAAGGTATTATTGGGCATTTACAGCTGTATCCTCATCGGAATGGACCTTTATACCGTAATCGGATGGATCACACGCAGTTATGACACCGATTATATGATCTTAGCATGTTTAAACGCAGCGTACTGTGCATTATTAGCCGAATATGAAGTTCTTAAGAAAAAAGAAGCTAAGACAACTAAATAATCTTACAGCTCTGAGGGATCAGAGCTGTTTTTCTTTCCCGTTCTACTGAGTGATATAATTCGTATATGTTATGTGAAAAGGAAAAAGGAAATTGAAAGATCTGGTATTAACTGATGATATAATTGCCCGTTGCAGTAAAGAAGATCATTGCTATAAGGCAGTTTTTGAATATGATTCTTTTAAAGTTTCGGTATTCTTTATGACCGAATCTCAGGACTTTATACTTCTTAACAGTATGAGATCCGCTTTTCTGGAGTTATATGAAAATCTTCCTTCTGTTGACCGTTTTGCCGAAGATTATATGAAAGACAGTTTCAGCGAAGAAACTATTGATATACTCAGGGAATACCATCATGAAGATTCTCTTACTAAGGAAGAGATCATAGGAAATGTATATCTTGGTATAATCAGGATAGAAGAAGATAGTACTGCGGAGTGCGATTACATTTTCAGAGGCAGCAGATATACAACGCAATTCACTTTCAAATATGTCTCCTGCGGCAACATTGAATCTCTGCATTCGTGCACGTGGGAAAATGATGATTACCCGGAGTTCTGATCATATGGAAATAGCAACAGAAAGACTTTTGATAAAACCTTTGGGTCCTCAATATCTGGAGACCTATAATGAATATGCGATGAATATCGAAAATGCAAGATACATGTGTTTTCTGCCTTCGGATACTGTTGAAGAATCCATGGAATTCCTTAAAAAGGCAGAGGAGGAATGGCTTAAAACCGCCCCCCAGTTTTATGAGTTTGCCATTACATTTAAGGGTGTGCATATTGGCGGGATCAGCGTACATATAGAATACGGCAAGCCCGTACTCGGATGGATAATCAATCTGAAATACCAGGGGCAGGGATTTGCTTATGAGAGTGCAAAAGCCGTAATGGAGTATTTTTCCGCTAATATGGGTATCAGGTATTTCTGTGCCTATTGTGATACCATGAATACAGCTTCTTACAGATTAATGGAAAAGCTTGGAATGAAGAGGGTAAAGAAGTCCGGCGGCCGCAAGAACCGGGCATCCTCAGAAGAATCTTTTGAATACAAATACGAGATAGAGCTATGAAGTTTAATTCGCTGATACCTGAACTTACTGTAGATGACATTGAAAGGACTAAAGACTTCTATGTCAATAAACTCGGTTTCAAGATCGAGTATGAAAGACCTGAGAATAAGTTTGCATTTCTGTCCTTTTACGGCAACCAGATCATGTTGGAAGAGAACAACGGTCACTGGTCCGTCGGTGAATTAGAGCATCCCTATGGAAGAGGGATAAACTTTGAGATGGCTGTTCCGGATGCTGCGAAAATGTATAAGAAGATACAAGAACAGAATATCATCCCGTTCAGAGAACTGATGGAAAACAGATACAGGGAAGACGGGAATACTATCGTCCAGCACGAATTTCTGATCCAGGATCCTGACGGCTATCTTTTGCGTTTTGCTGATTAAATATATTTGACTCAGGTCCGAATAGATTAACTATTATTTTATTTTTCGACCTAATAAAGGACAGGTACTGTATTCTGTATTGTTTTTAATCTATTATATCGCCAGCTTAAAACAACGGAGGAAATATATCATGAAGAACTATTTTGATCTCAAAGGACAGGTTGCGATCGTAACAGGATGTTCTACAGGTCTCGGAGTTCAGATGGCTAAGGCTTTTGCAAATCAGGGCGCTAACATCGTCGTAGTTGCACGCCGCCAGAATCTGATCGAAGAGGTTGCCAAGTCCATTAAGGATGAATTCGGTGTTGAAACTCTTGCAATTCCCTGTGACATCACAGATACAGCAAAAGTTGAAGCTATGGTTCAGCAGGCTTATGACAAGTTCGGCAGGATCGATATCCTCGTAAACAATGCTGGTACAGGTGCTGTTGACGAGACGATCAAGATCACGGACGAGCAGTTCGAGAACGAGCTTAACATCGACCTTTTCGGTACATTCAGAGTAACAAGAGCAGTTGCTAAGATCGCCATGCTTCCCGCAGGTTACGGAAGGATCATCAACATCGCTTCCATGTATGGTCTTGTAGGAAACAAGGCAGCTTGCTGCGCTCCTTATCATGCAGCTAAGGGTGGTGTTGTAAACCTTACAAGAGCTCTCGCAGCAGAGTGGGCAAATAAGGGAATCAAGGTCAACTCGATCTGACCCGGATATTTCTGGACACCTCTTACGGCAGAGACACTTGAATCTGACTACTTCGCTGCTTACATGAAGCAGGCAGTACCCGAAGAGAGATATGGTAAGGAAGGCGAACTTGATACCTGCGCTCTGTTCCTTGCTTCACCTATGTCCTCTTATGTAACAGGTCAGAACATCGCAGTTGACGGCGGTTATACCTGCGTTTGATCTTTTCGGAAAGAAAGACTATCAGGAGCTGTTCTCGAAAAAAGAGAGCAGCTCTTTTTTATGTTTGACAGGAATATGGATCTTATGCTATATTCTAATTACCGACAGATTGTCGGTTGTATGAAGAGAGGTCATTTTAAATGAGAATCGTAAAAACTGCAGAAGAAAGAAAAGAAGAGATCCTTGATACGGCGGAGCTGTTATTCGCCGAGAAAGGATTTGATAATGCCAGTACCAATGACATTATCAAGAAGATCGGTATCGCCAGAGGAACCCTTTATCATCATTTCAATTCCAAAGAAGAGATCCTTGATGCGATAGTGGAGAGGATGATCAACAGGAGCATAGCCGGTGCAAGGGCAATAATCAGAAACAAGGATGTTCCTTTGCTCGACAGGATGACAGGAGCGATCCTTTCACTGAATCTGAGTTCCGGAGCAGGCGCTGAGGTACTCGAACAGATCCATAAACCTCAGAATGCTTTACTTCATCAGAAGACACAGGAGAGACTTCTTTCCGAGGTCGTACCGCTGATAGCGGAATTGATCGAAGAAGGGAACAGCAGCGGAATGTTTCATTCCAAGTATCCTCTGGAGGCAGCTGAAATGATCATAGTATACTCAAATACAGCATTTGACAACTTATCAGATCTTTCACCGGAACAGATGCAGAGAAAGATAATGGCATTCATCTGCCATACGGAGAAGATACTCGGAGCTGAAGAAAGAAGTCTTGAAGCTGCTATCATGAAGATAATAATGAAACAGTAATGCTTTCAGATAAATGATCATCAGGGGCTTAGGCCCCATAAATTTTAAAGTTAAACCGACAACCTGTCGGTAGCGTATGAAAGGAGATATCATGGAGAAAAGATCTAATTACAGGAAATTCCTGCTTCTCTGGGGAGGAGAATTCATATCATCCATCGGCGGAGGGCTTACGAGCATCGGTCTCAGCGTCTACGTATACCAAAAAACGGGAAGTGCCGCTAGCACATCACTTGTTGCATTACTTGCATTTCTTCCGGTACTTATCCTAAGTCCTATAGCAGGCGTACTGGCAGACAGATTTGACAGATGCCTCCTGATGATGATCGGCGACGGACTGTCGGGACTCGGACTGGTATATATCCTGATATGCATGTTAAGAGGCGACGCCGAAGTGTATCAGATATGCCTAGGGGTCCTGATCAGTGCTGTTTTCTCATCTCTTTTGGACCCGGCCTACAGATCCACAGTTACGGATATGCTCAGCAAAGAAGAATATTCCAAAGCAAGCGGCCTCATGAGCCTTGCCGGAAGTGCAAGATATCTCATATCTCCCATACTTGCCGGAATAATACTCGGAGTCGGGGATGTAAAGATCCTTCTCATTATTGATATCTGCACCTTCATCCTTACCGTGATCTGCACTGCGGTCGTACGAAAGAGCAGGCTGTCAAGGCACAGCAGAACTAATGAATCATTTATTGCAAGTCTTAAGACCGGCTGGAAGGCCATTACTGAGAAGAAAGGTATCTTCATGCTTATCGTCATCTCGGCTGTCATCACATGTTTTATGGGAGCCATCCAGATCCTTGTCGACCCTCTGATACTGGATTTTGAAAGCAGCAAGGTCCTGGGGATCTCTGAAACGGTCTGTGCAAGCGGAATGCTGGTATCGAGCATCATCATAGGTTTTGTCGGAATAAAGAAGAATTTCACGAAAGTATTATCGATCTCGCTTGTTTTATGCGGAATAGCCATGATCGGATTCGGCTTGAAAGAAAATATATACATGATCACAGCCTTCGGATTTATGTTCTTTTTCGTGCTTCCCTTTGCGAACAACTGTCTGGACTATTTGACCAGGACCAATATCGAAGCCGAGAAACAGGGCAGGGCATGGGGACTGATCAGTTCTCTTTCGCAGATAGGTTATGTTGCCGCTTACGGCGGAGCAGGTTTTCTGGCAGATAAGATCGCAGAAGTAAGAAACATAGGCGTCGGACGCGGAGCAGCTGCAGTCATAATCGTTTCAGGTATTTCGCTCTCGATCATTGCGGTATCGATACTCGGCTTCAGATCTATCCGGGAACTTGAAAGAGGTACAATAAATGTT
>JAGCXJ010000341.1 GCA_017961385.1 Lachnospiraceae bacterium | reverse complement strand
GTTACAATGAGAATAGATACAGTCGTATTCTATCAGATAACAGATCCCAAGCTTTATGCTTACGGTGTTGAGAATCCGTTAATGGCTATCGAGAACCTTACAGCAACAACACTGAGAAATATCATCGGTGAGCTCGAACTTGACCAGACACTTACATCAAGAGAGACGATCAACACAAAGATGAGAGCATCCCTTGATGAAGCAACAGATCCCTGGGGAATCAAGGTCAACAGAGTAGAGCTTAAGAACATCATTCCTCCGGCTGAGATCCAGAATGCCATGGAGAAACAGATGAAGGCAGAACGTGAGAGACGTGAAGCCGTTACAAGAGCAGAAGGTGAAAAGAAGGCAAGCGTAACAGTTGCAGAAGGTAAGAAGGAAGCTGCTATCCTTGAAGCAGAAGCTGAGAAGCAGTCAGCTATCCTTAAGGCTGAAGCACAGAAGGAAAAGATGATCCGCGAGGCTGAAGGTGAAGCTGAAGCTATCTTAAAGGTACAGCAGGCTAAGGCTGACGGTATCAGGATGTTAAAGGAAGCAGGCGCTGACAGTGAAGTACTTCAGATGAAGAGTCTTGAAGCATTTGAAAAGGCTGCTGACGGCAAGGCTACAAAGATCATCATCCCCAGCGAGATACAGGGCATCGCAGGCCTTTCAACTTCAATAAAAGAGGTTTTGAAGGATTCAACAAACTAAAGATAAGACAATAATCAAAGATGGTTTTACACCATTTAAGCCTTATTCCGAAAGGAGTAAGGCTTAATGGCTTTTATAATTATTTTAGGAGAGATTTTATCATGAACTTAAAGGGAAGAGATTTTTTGAAGCTGCTCGATTATTCGCCCGAAGAGATCGAGTATCTTGTTGATCTGGCTGCAAAGCTCAAGGAAAAGAAGAAAAAAGGCGAGCTTGTGGACGTGCTCAAAGGCAAGAATGTTGCACTGATATTTGAGAAGACATCTACCCGTACACGATGCTCGTTTGAGGTAGCTGCCCATGATCTTGGCATGGGAACAACATATCTTGATCCTTCTGGCTCTCAGATGGGCAAGAAGGAGAGCATGGCTGATACGGCAAGAGTTCTCGGCAGCATGTTTGAAGGCATTGAATACCGCGGCTTTGAGCAGGAGAAGGTTGAAGAGCTTGCAAGCTATGCCGATGTTCCCGTATGGAACGGGCTTACAAATGAATTTCATCCCACACAGATGTTAGCCGATCTTCTGACCATAAAAGAGCATTTCGGATACATCAAGGGCATCAGGATGGTCTATATGGGAGATGCAAGATATAATACCGCAAACAGCCTGATGGTAATGGCTGCCAAGATGGGCATGCATCTGACACTGTGTTCAAACAAAAATTACTTCCCGGATCCAGATCTTGTAAAGACCTGCAGGGAGATCGCAGCTGCTACAGGCGCAAGCATAACTCTTACAGAGGATGCGATCGAGGGAACAAAGGACAAGGATGTAGTCTATACAGACATCTGGGTATCTATGGGCGAGCCTGACAGCGCCTGGGTTGAGCGTATTGCCGATATGACACCGTATAAGGTCACAAAGGATGTTATGGACAGAGCAGGAAAGGATGCGATATTCATGCACTGCCTTCCTTCATATCATGACTTGAAGACCGAGATAGGAAGAGAAAAGGGAGAACAGTTCGGATTTGAAGATCTTGAGGTAACGGATGAGGTATTCGAATCTGAAAACTCCGTTGTATTTAAGGAAGCCGAAAACCGCATGCATACGATCAAGGCTGTGATGGCTGCAACACTCGGAGCTGAGTTTTAAGATGATAATCAATCTTGATGAGATAGATTCAACGAACGAATATTTGAAGAGGATGTCAGATGACGGCTATAACAGCGATGAGATGCTTGTCGCAACGGCTCAGTATCAGACATCCGGAAAGGGCCGCAGGGGAAGAAGCTGGGTGACTGAACCGGGAACTGCGCTGATGTTTTCGGTGTTGCTCAAACCAAGGCTTAAACTTGATGACTGCTCGATGTTGACTCTTGTCATGGCTCTTGCAGTAAAGCGCTCCCTTTCAGATATGGATATAGAGGCTATGATAAAATGGCCAAACGATCTTGTGCTGAATAAAAAGAAGATCTGCGGCATCTTAACGGAAGCGATAGCAGAGACGGGTCAGATGATCATAGGCGTAGGCATCAATACAAATCAGGAGAGCATGCCTGATGATCTTTCTTTAACCGCGACATCCATCCTTATGGAAACGGATGACTGCATAGATCATGACAGTCTTTTAAATAGCATCATCTACCACTTTGAGCAGCTCACTGAGTCTGTTTATGATACAGGTGATCTTAGCCTGTTAAGAAAAGAATATGAAGACAGCCTTGTGAGCATGAATAAAACCGTAACGGTTTTGGATCCCTCAAATGAATATGACGGCATATGCAAAGGGATAGATGACAGGGGACAGCTGATAGTTGAGCATGAGAACAAGGAAACAAGAGTCTACGCAGGCGAAGTGAGCGTGCGCGGCATTTACGGGTATGTATGATGAATGATAACAAGGTTGTGCTCTGCGGAGCCAATGCTTACGAAAAGAAGTATTATTTTAACAAGGAGTTTTCAAAGATCCCCGAATCCATACAGGAAGAGCTCCATATCATGTGCGTGCTCTTTACAGAGGAAGTAGGCGGGATATTTACCATAAGATTTTCTGATGAGGGGGATCTTGAATTTGAGACTACGGCGGCCGATGAGGATTATCTGTATGATGATATAAGCGCGGGGCTGCTAGTAGCCAAGATAAGAAATACCAAGCAGGAGCTCTTGCAGTCTCTGGAACTGTACTACAGAGTGCTGTTTCTTAATGAGAATGTGGATGATCTTTTAGGTACGGAGGATTAGGATGCTATTTGTTGTAGATGTAGGAAATACAAACATTACATACGGAGTTTATGACGGTGACAGACTGGTTACCACTTTTCGAATGATGTCAAAGGTACAGCATACATCGGATGAGTACGGCATAAGCTTGCTTGAGATGCTGCATGCCAATGATGTTGTTGCAGATGACCTTGAAGGCTGTATAATCGCAAGCGTTGTTCCCAATGTCATGCATTCGCTCACAGGAGGTATCATCAGATATCTTAACGTTGATCCGATGATAGTGGGAGCAGGTATCAAGACAGGGATAAAGATAGTTACGGAAAATCCCAAGGAGATAGGTCCTGACAGGATAGTTGATGCCGTTGGAGCGTTTGAAAAATACGGCGGTCCCGTACTGGTGCTTGATTTCGGTACTGCAACGACGTATGACCTTATCACGGAAAAGGGAGAATTTACTGCGGGCATTACAGCACCCGGACTTCGTATCTCTGCAAAGGCACTCTGGGAAGACACGGCAAAGCTTCCGGAAGTTGAGATCAAAAAGCCCAAGTCTATCCTTGCACAGGAGACTATTTCGAGTATGCAGGCAGGTCTTGTATACGGACAGATAGGACAGAAGGAATATATAATAAATCAGGTAAGAAAAGAATCCGAATATGACAACATGAAGGTTGTCGCAACAGGAGGACTCGGAAGGATCATTTCCGAAGAGACCGATCTTATACAGGTATATGACAGCACACTTACACTTGAGGGCTTAAGACTCATATATTTAAAGAATGCGAAGTAGTATGAACGGTTTACAGATAGGCGATGTCAAACTTAGGAATAATATAATACTGGCACCCATGGCAGGCGTAAGCGACCTGCCATTTCGCTTGTTATGCGCCCGTTACGGTGCAGGCATGGTATGCATGGAGATGATAAGTGCAAAGGCAATCATGTACAATAACAAGAATACGGAAAGCCTTCTTGAGATCCATCCTGAAGAAGGTTGCGTATCGCTGCAGCTTTTCGGCTCAGATCCAAAGATAATGAGCGAGCAGGCAAAGCGAATAGAGGACAGACCCTATGACATACTTGATATAAATATGGGATGTCCGGTCCCCAAAGTAGTAAATAACGGCGAGGGCAGCGCTCTTATGAAGGATCCAATTTTGGCCGGTCAGATCATAGAGGCGATCGTAAAGAATACAAGCAAGCCAGTTACCGTAAAGATCAGAAAAGGATTTGCAAATGACGAGCTGACTGCACCTGATATCGCATATATAGCTCAGGAGAGCGGAGCAAGCGCTGTTACTGTTCACGGAAGGACCAGAGAGCAGTACTACAGCGGAAAAGCCGACTGGAATGCAATAGCCGAGGTAAAGAGAAGGGTGAGCATACCTGTCATCGGAAACGGCGATGTTACGGACGGGGAAAGTGCAAAGCGCATGTTTGATGAGACGGGATGCGACGCTGTTGCGATAGGAAGAGCAGCCCAGGGAAATCCCTTCATCTTCAGAGAGATACTGCACTTTATTGAAACCAGGGAAAAGCTTAACAGACCTGACGGGACTGAAATGTTTGATACTGTAAAGGAACACGCAAGGCTGATGATCGAGTATAAAGGCGAGTATACGGCTGTGCGGGAGATGAGAAAACACCTTTCGTGGTACAGTGCGGGCATGCCGGGCAGTGCCAGGTTGAGAGGACGCATAAACGAGATGTGTTCAATGGATGATATCCTGTCTGTTGCAAGATTGCTCTTTAAACCCTGCGAAACTTGACAGTAGAGGTTTTCTTTTATATAATACGTAAATTGTAGGATGAATATATACCTATATACTAAATAACGGATGAGGGTTATACATTATGGAAGAAAAGAAGAATATTCTGACCTATGAAGGTCTCAAACAATATGAGGAAGAGTTAGAGAACCTTAAGGTTAACAGACGTCAGGAAGTTGCACAGAAGATAAAGGAAGCCAGAGCACAGGGCGACCTTTCAGAGAACGCTGAATATGATGCAGCCAAAGACGAACAGAGAGATATAGAAGCAAGGATCGAACAGCTTGAGAAGATACTCAAAAATGCAGAAGTTGTTGATGAGGATGAGGTTGACCTCGAGCGTATCAACGTAGGCTGCAAAGTCAAAGTCAAGGATATGACCGAGAAGGAAGAGTGTGAATATAAGATAGTAGGTTCTACAGAGGCAAACAGCCTTAAGGGCAAGATCTCAAATGAGTCACCCGTAGGCAAGGCACTGATCGGATCCAAGGTCGGTGACACCGTCAAGGTAGATGTCGGTGGAAACATCTTCAAGTACAAGGTACTTGAGATCCAGAGATCTAACTAGTCGATTGATCTAAACAGCTTCTCAATTCGAGAAGCTGTTATTTGTATAAAGCTTGCAGAAAAAGGAGAGCGATCATGTCAGAACAGAATCAGCAGAACAATGCACAGGCTCAGGAGCCCGATCTTAATCAGATAAGAAAGAACAAGAGGGAGAAACTTGCAAACCTTCAGGCAGCAGGAAAAGACCCCTTTCAGATAACAAAGTATGATCAGACGTATCATTCATCAGATGCAAAGGCAGAATATATTGAACTCGAGCAAAAGCTGTTAGCAGGCAGACCAGAAGTTAGTACAGAAGGCATGGAAGAAGCAGATGCAAGAGCAGCGATGACGGCCGATTATAATGAGAGACGAGCTGTTATGGATGCCAACCCCATCAACGTAAGTATCGCAGGTCGTATAATGCTTAAGCGTGTAATGGGAAAGGCTTCTTTTTGCAATGTATCTGATCTTAAGGGTGATTTACAGGTATATGTTGCAAGAGATGCTCTCGGTGAAGAGGCATATGCTGATTTCAAGAAGTATGATGTCGGTGATATCATCGGTGTAAAGGGATACATGTTCAGAACTCAGAAGGGTGAGATATCTGTACATGCAACAGAGACGATCCTTCTTTCAAAGAACCTTCAGCCTCTTCCGGAGAAGTTCCACGGACTTACCAATACAGATATAAGATATCGTCAGAGATATACAGACCTTATAATGAATCCCGATGTAAAGGATACATTTGTAAAGAGATCAAAGATCATATCTTCTATAAGACATTACCTGGATGCACAGGGCTTTATGGAGGTTGAGACTCCGATGCTCGTTGCCAATGCCGGCGGTGCTGCAGCAAGACCATTCCAGACGCATTTCAATGCACTTGATGAAGATCTTAATCTTCGTATATCTCTGGAGCTTTACTTAAAGAGACTGATCGTTGGAGGACTTGAGAGAGTCTATGAGATCGGAAGAGTATTCAGAAATGAAGGACTTGATACAAGACACAATCCCGAGTTCACACTCATGGAATTATATCAGGCATACACGGATTATTACGGAATGATGGACCTTACAGAGAACATGTTCCGTCATGTGGCTAAGGAAGTACTCGGAACCACAACATTTAAGTACGGTGAACTTGAGCTTGATTTCGGAAAGCCTTTTGCTCGCCTTACGATGATAGATGCTGTTAAGAAGTATGCTGATGTTGATTTTGATCAGATCGCGGATGATGATGCAGCAAAGGCAATAGCTAAGGAAAAGGGAGTTGAATTCGAGGCTCATCACAAGAAGGGTGATATCTTAAATCTCTTCTTTGAGACATTTGTTGAGGAACATCTGCTCCAGCCTACATTTATAATGGATCATCCGATCGAGATATCACCGCTCACAAAGAAGAAGCCTGACAAGGAAGGCTACGTTGAGCGTTTCGAACTCTTCATCAACGGATGGGAGATGTGTAATGCATATTCTGAGCTTAATGATCCCATTGATCAGAGAGAGCGTTTCAAGGCTCAGGATGCACGTGCAGATATGGGCGATGAGGAAGCAAACCACACTGATGAGGATTTCCTCAATGCACTCGAGATTGGTATGGCTCCCACAGGAGGCATCGGTTACGGAATAGACAGACTTACTATGCTCTTAACTGACAGCCCGGCAATAAGAGACGTACTTCTGTTCCCGACCTTAAAAAGTTTGTAAGGACGGACAATTTCGACACGTGACGACGCATTCCGACACAAGACGGACGGATTTGGATTAAGACGTGATGACCCTATCTGATACGATTTCTGACAAGCGTGTCGGAAGCTGTCGGAGGCTTATGTAAAGGCAACAAAACGGCTCGTGCAACT
>JAGCXJ010000340.1 GCA_017961385.1 Lachnospiraceae bacterium | reverse complement strand
TCCGTACAGACCGTTTAAAAGAATGGAATTTGCTGGCAGCTCGATTATATGCAGATACGCAACGGAAACGATCGTTGCACCATACTTAGCAACAAAAGCGACCAGTTCCGTATTAAGCTTTCTTTCAAAATAATCTGGCAGCTGCTTTTCCATGCTCTCTTTTTCTATATCCGAAACAGATCCGAAGTCATCGACCATATATGCGATCCTCATCCGGATCAGCTCTTTAATATCATTTTTATCAGCTGTATCAAATACTATGCTCATTGCCTTCCTCCATGCTCATGCTCGCATTGCTGTATTTCTGTTCACCTGTAACTTCACGTTCAAACCATGAGGCAGGTCTGTACATTTTCGCACTTTCCTCGTCCGGGAATTCAACCTCGGCTATCACCCTTCCTTCAAACATGTCTTCAAATACATCAAGCTCTATCTTTACTTCCTCATCTTTGATCTTCTGTTTAAGAATATCATGATCATTAAGATAATCTAACGAATATGCATCTTCATTTAAAGGTATCAGATATCTTTTCTTTTTGATAACATTTCCTTCAGCCTTAACTAAAAGACGCTCATAGGATTCCTTATCAAGTGGCATATTATACTCAACCTGACCTATCTCGCCCTCGTTTTGAGAATGCGCTCCCTTATAGGTCATGTAGTAGATATCATCCTCTCTTCTTACGCGGATCGCGGGATGAACATTCAGATATGCCTGCTCTATCATGTGAAAATCGTATACTGAAAGGTTATCAGGAATCCTGCTTACAAGAAATTTCTTTTCTATCTCAACACCCATTGATCTTCTCCTACTAATAAACAATTAAATATCATATCTTTTATGATAATGCTAACGACGCCTGTCCCTGCCTGTCTCTTTATAGTAGCGCTCCTTATCTGCATACATCATCTGTTCAGCAGCCTTGATAATATCATATATATCTTTTTCTTCACCTATATCATAACCGAAGGAAGCAACTCTGTCATTTTGACTGAGAATATCTCCGAGCCTTTTCATTATCTTAGTGAATGCATGAGTATCAGCGTCTTTGACAATGCATACAAACTCATCTCCGCTTATCCTGAATACAGTTCCTTCAGGCACTGCTTCCCTAAGAAGATCTGCCACTTTCTGAATCAGCCTATCACCTGCTTCATGCCCTTTACTGTCATTCACGGCCTTAAGCGAGTTGACATCTGCAAAAGCAACACCAACCTGTTTTTCACCCACGCAGCTGTCGATTACCATCTGATAAGCCCTGCGGTTCTTTAATCCGGTCAGCATGTCGTTTTCCGATATCTCACTGTACATTTTGGCATCAGCTACCGCTTCTGCGATTATCTTGGATTCCAATACCGCATATACGACATTCATCGAAATCGCCGCTCCGAGATATCCAAATCCCTCATTGGAATTCACATGAAGCATTATCGTTGCTATCATGGGAACTGCAACGATCAGCACAACAAAGAACCTGCTCCTTATCCTGAATGATCTGTACTTGAATATATAGAATACGCACATGATCAAAAAGCTCAAAGCGGTTAATGAACCTCTGTATACATGCCATGGGCCGCGGGTCAGATACCCGTCTGATATGACAAAGAGTTTTCCGCTTATCGTTCCTATCAGATAAAACAAAGCTTCGATCGAGCACAATACAGTTACGACGTATGCCATTTTCTTGGTGATATGTCTTACGCTTTCTTCAACCAGATAATATATATAGTATGCATATGTGATCGTTAGCAGATCGATCATAGTATATCCCGCAAAGTTTAACAGCGTGTTTAATACTGTCATATTCTCGTTGCCATCCAGAATACATACGAGTATCTCTGTTACAAGCCCGACAAATACAAACCACATGCAGATGCGAAAAAGTCTTGTCGGCTTTAGTACTTCTTTGGGAACCTCATACAGTCCTATGATAATGACGATTATAAACAATGCCGACACAAAATCTGTCGCCATGAGAGTAGCATTCATATAAACCTCTTTATTCAGATCATCTAAGGATATAGCATTTATTTCATTCTACTGGAAACGGCGATTTTCATCAACTCAGGATTTATCACATCTTGCCCGGGAGACGGTTATGAAAACATAAAAAAGGACCCAAGTTATCCCTGGATCCTTAAGCAGGATACGGGAGTCGAACCCGCCTATCCAGCTTGGGAAGCTGGCGCCCTACCGATAGACTAATCCTGCGATGTGCGTGATGATGATCACTTATAGAAGTATATCATCTATCACACATTTTCTCAAGCTCATTGAATTCCTACCATATCGTAAAGAAATATCCCGCAAGCGGCGAGAGCACTATCATTATCACCGAAAATGTAAATGATGATATCGATATGAGCGTTGCTCTCTGCTGTGAGGGAAACATATCCTGAAGCTTTGCATCCGTTCTTATCTGAAGCGCATCATCAGCCATAGCGGCAATAAAGCCTCCAAGAACCATGAACATGACACTTGCGGTATGTTCCATTAGTACTCCCGATAAGACACCGAATGTGCATATAATAAATATCTTTGCATATTTTACATGTTTTGCCTTAAGTATCAGCTTTGCACCTATGACGCCGCCTATCTGCATGACAAACAGAGCAAGTCCCAAGAGGGTATTCGAAATGCCTGCAGTGTCAAGCTTGCTCTGAAGGAAGAACAAAAGAAGTATATCTATCGCCCCCACAAACGAGTTGGCAAACATAAGCTTTGTGGCCTTGCGGTTATCAATAAGAAATCTTATGCTCTCACCGAAGTATCCGCCCATCTTTTTCATAACCGTTTTAATCACCTTTGAATCCTTGGCATCCTTATTCTGCTCCCCGGATCCAATTGGTGTCGCATCAACTTCCACTAGTGTAAAGGTGATCAAGAGTGTTACAAAGCAGGTAGCTGCGCTGATAAGATATGATATCCTGTATCCTAAAAGCAAGGCAATCCCGGCACACATCGTAGATATTCCGGTTGCGACTCTGTATATTATCGACTGATTTGAGAAGTACCTCTCGTACCTTTTTTCCTCTCCGACAGTCTTTAGTGAATCATAGGCCAGCGCATCAGCAGAACCCGATGCAAAGTTATAGGCCAGAGCATGTGTGGCTATAGATATGCAGACCATCACAAATCCATTGGAAAACGCCATCACTATATCTGCGATTACTCCGCACAGATTGCTCACTATGAGCATCTTCTTTCTTCCGTATACATCAGCCAGTACGCCGGATGGTATCTCAAAGATTAGGCTCGTGATATGAAAAATCGTTTCGGCAAATCCGATCTGAACAAGCGAAAAGCCCCTGGATGCAAGTATTGCCACCCAGGCTCCGGTGATAGAAAGATTTCCGAGTATAGAAGTTATATATAAAGTATTTATCTGTTTCTTAATTCTGAACATAAAAAAACCTCCTTTAACATGTCTGCGATAAATCGCTGTTTCAACATGATTAAGGAGATAATGCGTTAACAAATATCACTGAAAAATGGGCGCACTATCCCCTTAGGGAAGTACATAGTAACCATTAGTCAATTGAATATTTGTCATCTTCCAGTACATAATCTATACCTTTCGCTTGTTTTTTGTATTGTATCCAAATATATGATCGCTGTCAAGCATTCCAGAACAGGTCAAGTTCTCTTGAGACTGTATCGATGCTCACTCTCTTTATGTTCTTCCATTCCCTCGGGAACAGTTGTCTGTATGAACTGTATCCGAAACGGTAGTCAAGCAGCGCTACTATTCCGGTATCCTCATGAGTCCTTATAACACGACCTGCAGCCTGAAGGACCTTGTTAAATCCCGGATATATATATGCATATTTCATGCCTTCACCGTCTATGTCATCAAAGTACTTCTTTATAAGTTCATTCTCTTCACAGACCATGGGTATCCCTGTCCCTACTATTATCGATCCGATAAGGCTCTCACCCTGAAGATCTATGCCTTCGGAAAATATCCCGCCCAGCACGCAGAATCCCAAAAGACTGCTCTTTGCATTCATCTCATCCGATGCTGAAAACTCGGCAAGAAAATCTTCTCTTTCCTTTTCGCTCATTCGATCATTCTGTATGAGAAGTCTTATATCATCATCGCCGTAGCACTCATTATATGAATCAAATACATTGTCAAGGAAGCTGTAGGACGGAAAGAAGACCATATATCTGCCTTCGCGGGCCGATACTATCTCATGGATATATCCCGCTATCTTTTCATACTGTGCTTTTCCTCGTTCGGTATATCTTGTTGTTACACCCTCGGCAAGATACAGCCCTCTCTTATTCGGGTCAAATGTGGAGTTTGCATAGACTTCATAATCTGAATCTTCCCCGCCTAAAAGACTCTTGTAATACTGTATAGGTAGCAATGTAGCGGAAAACAGAATGGAGCTTACTCCCTTTCTCATGCACTCGCTTAGATTTCCCGACGGATCCACGCAAAAGAGTCTTAGAACAAATTCGTCCCTGTTCTTAAATGCGTAGATTATATATTTATCATCCATGAGCTCATATATATACAAAAAATGCGATATCTCAAAATAAAACTCGAGCACCTCTTCTCTGACAGAAGACGGTCCTTCATTTTCCAGAAAATGCATCAGTCTGTCATAGAGTCTTTCAACACTTCTTAAAAGGGCTGATATGTCTTCAAATATCTTGTAACTGTTATGAGATTCATCAAGCTCTTTTCTCAGCTTGAGCATCTCTTTGTTGCAGCTTTCAAGTCTTCTTGAAAGAGTAGCGTCCATTCCCTTTACGGCTCTTTTGTTCTTTAAGACATGCTCCTTGTTCAGATCTGCGCTGTACATGTTTCTTCCTCGATCCACAAGGTTATGTGCTTCGTCTATGAGAAAGATGCTCTCCGGCTGCCTGCCTTCCGCAAAGAATCTCTTAAGCGACACATGCGGGTCGAACAGATAATTATAATCACATATGATGGCATCGCAGAACAAGCTGATATCAAGTGCAAATTCAAACGGACATACATTGTATTTATGCGCGTACTCCTCAATCGTCTCTCTGTCATAGTCCTCTTTGTGAGTTAAAAGATCAAACATTGCATCATTGACTCTGTCAAAATGACCTTTTGCATACGGACAGGCATCGGGATTGCATATACGTTCCTCCATAAAGCATATCTTGTCCTTGGCCGTCAGGATGATGCTCTTGAATCTGAGGCCGTTTTTTCTCATCAGTTCAATAGTATCACTGGCCACGGTACGGGTAATTGTCTTAGCGGTAAGGTAGAACATCCTCTGCGCTTTGCCTTCTCCGATAGCCTTTATAGACGGAAATACTGTCGCGATGGTCTTGCCAACACCGGTCGGTGCCTCCAGGAACAGTTTCTTTGAATGAACGATTGTATGATAGACATGAGTGACAAGCTCCTTTTGTCCTTCACGGTAATCATATGGAAAAGATGCTAACTTTATAGATCCATCCCTCTTTATCTTCCAGTCCTGCTCCATATCCACCCATTTCATATATTCTTTCATCAGTGCTTCAAACCACTGCTCAAGCTCAGCAAAAAAATAGGTGTGATTGAATCTCTTGATCTCTTCAGTATCCATATTTACATATGTCATCTGAACTTCGATATTTAAAAGTCCGTTCTGTTTCGCATAAATGAATGCATAGCACTTGGCCTGGGCCAGATGAACAGGGTCCGGATATTCCATCTTGTCAAGATGTCTGTATGTACCCTTTATCTCATCGATAACGGTTATTTCGTCATCTATTATCCCGTCTGCCCTTCCGTCCACAGTAACTGAAGTCATATCAATGTTTATCGGATTATCGACAGAATCTTCTATCATATCCGATATGCGACTCATGTCTATATATGTATATGAAAGAGGAACCTCTGAACGGTAGTTTCCTCCCATGGATCTTTGTATCTTTCGATGAAGCCTTCCGCCCTCCTGCATGGCAGAAACGGCATCATGTGCCATTCTGTTGTCAATGTCTCCCTCTCTGAGCAAAAACTCAACCAGAGCACGGACTGATATCTGTACGTTGCGCATAATGATATTATATTACACATCGAATGAACTTGCTAACAAATAAAAACGGCCTTCTTTTCAGGAAGACCGTTAAGTGCTCATACAACTTTTAATTTAAATCTCTGTATCTCTTTTTCAGTATTTACCTTTTCTATCATGGCTCCGAGGCCTCTTAGCTTTTCATCAAAGTCCTCATAGCCTCTTTCGATATACTTGATATCCTCTACCGTCGTATATCCTTCCGCGGCAAGTCCCGCAAGTACGAGAGCTGCTCCGGCTCTTAGGTCGGGAGCTGATATAGACGCTCCGGAATACTTGTCCACTCCGTCTATTATCGCAACGCTACCCTCAACCTTTATGTTGGCACCCATGCGAGTAAGTTCATCGACATATCTGAATCTGTTCTCAAACAGACTCTCCGTTACTATGCTGGTACCTTTTGAAAGACCGAGCGCAACAGTGATCTGCGGCTGCATATCTGTCGGAAAGCCCGGATAGGGAAGAGTGTTTACATGCGTATGTCCGAGTCTCTTTGAAGCAACTACTCTTACCGCTTCATCGGATTCCTCTATCTCGCATCCTATTTCAAGAAGCTTTGAGCTTATAGACTCAAGATGCTTCGGGATCACATTCTTTACAGTAACATCGCCCTTGGTGATAGCTGCGGCAAACATAAATGTTCCGGCTTCGATCTGATCGGGGATTATAGCATAATCGGTTCCGTGAAGCTTGGGCACGCCCTTGATCCTGATAACATCTGTACCGGCACCTCTAACGCTTGCTCCCATCCTGTTAAGGAAGTTGGCAACATCTACGACATGAGGCTCTTTGGCCGCATTTTCGATTATAGTCCTGCCTTCTGCTAAAACAGCTGCCATCATGACATTGATGGTCGCTCCTACTGAAACCTTATCCAGATATATATGACCGCTGTGCAGTTTCTCTGCCTTTGCGATTATGATTCCGTGGCTTATCTCAACCTTTGCTCCCAGAGCTCTGAATCCCTTGATATGAAGATCGATGGGTCTGCTGCCTATGTTGCATCCTCCGGGAAGAGCAACCTCGGCTTCATTATACTTACCCAGAAGTGCGCCGATCAGATAATATGATGCTCTGATCTTCTTTATAGATTCATCGTCTATGGTCTGTATTCTTATATTGGAAGCATTGATCTTTACGGTATGTCTGTCAATACGCTCCACGATGACACCGATGCTCTCCATTGCCTGGATCATAACATTGGTATCTCTTACATCAGGAACATTTTCTATCAATACCGTCTCATCTGTCATGGTGGCTGCTGCAAGTATAGCCAGAGCGGCATTCTTTGCCCCGCCTATCTCTACCTCACCAACTAGCGGCGAGCCACCTTTGATCACATATTGTTCCATATTAACCTCTTGGTTTTATCTATATATAGTATACCGAAATTTCAATCATCTAAATATTGTACTTGAATAAATACAACCTAGTTTAGTATACACGTATCTTAGTGATTTGTAAACCGAACATCAATTCAGATACTTGAGCGGGTTGACTGCGGTGCCGTTTATCCTGATCTCAAAGTGCAGGTGAGGACCCGTACTTACGCCGGAGTTACCGCTTAATGCTATCTTGTCTCCCTGACGAACTGACTGGCCTACGCTCACAAGAACTTTGCTCAAGTGACCGTATCTCGTCTCTTTTCCGTCAGGATGCTGGATGTATACAACATATCCGTATCCCTTTGCCCAGCCGGCCTTGGTTACCTTGCCGCCTGATGAAGCTACTACGGTAGATCCCTTTGCGATCGCCCAGTCTACACCCTGATGATTGCTTGATGCACCTCTTGTCGGAGCATTTCTTCTTCCGAATGTAGAAGACAGACGTCCGCCTGAAATAGGCTTGATGTATGTAGGAGGTATCTTGGTTCCTCGCTCCACGATCTTGGGGATCGCCTCGAGCAATACCTCTTCCTTTATCACTTCTCTGCTTATCTCCTTGTCATTCAGATAATTTATCTGAGCGACAATGTTTCTGTGACCGGCACTCGGTTCCTGTCTTGTGACACGGTCAGTCGTATACCACTCGTCATTATCGATATACTGAACTTCCGCATCGTAGTCTTCCTCTATATATTCCTGCTCCACCCTGTTAATAGAAAGCGGAGGCTCGGGATTGGTGATTATTATCTCCTGTCCCACTCTTATCATTGAGTTCTCGTCCTCAATGGCATCGTTAAGAGATATTATCTTCTCCATAGGGATATCCATAGCCATCGAAATCCCTGAAAGCGTATCGCCGGACTGTACCTCATAGACAACGTTCTTGTCCTGACTGGCCGTTATACCCTCTATGGCAAGATCCACATTTTCAAGCTGACCTTCAGCCACATATGCATCGACTATCTCGATCTGGTTATCAAATGCAAGACTTAAGAGACCATAGTCAAAATCATCAAAGTTCTTTTTTTCCTGCTCGCTCTCCTCGTATGAAAGAGCTTCTGTGCACAGCTTCTCAAATCCTGCTCCGTTTAATGTATCGGGAGCGTTCTTATCCTGATCGACTTCTGAATTCTCCACTATGGCAGCGGTAAGAGCATTGAGTTCTCTCTCATGATCCTTTTCAAGAGATACGCTGTATTCGTGATCTATATCATATTTATCCACGGCTGCCTGCAAAACGCTCTTTACTTCGTCAATTGTGGCAAGATTTACGGTATAAGTACCGATCTTTACGGTATAGGCAGGCTTTAAGCCCTCGTGTACACTGCCGGAGAGCTTGTTGACCATATTTTCGAGCACGGTCTTTTCGGAATCGATCTCTCCGAACATGACCTCGCTGCCTTCAGTGCTCACTGAAGCCTCGACAAACATAAAGGCATCAGAATTAGATGCAACTTTTCGTCTTGCATCTACTAAAAGCTTGTCAATATCTGTCTGCTTTCCTACCGTGCCGACATATTCATTGTTGAGAAAAACTTTGAAGATATTGTTTCCTTCAGACTTGATCTTCTGATACTGAGGAATGAATATTATATTAAGAAAAATCACTAAAAAGGACACTTTGAGCATTATCGCTCTTGTCCTTTTGTAGTGTTTGGTAATAAATCTCATAATAACTTGTTAGAAAATTCCCATTGTATGGAGCACGAGCACCGCAAGGATGATGATATCCAATGCAAAGTTGACAACTCCGAGTACAACCGGCAGTTTTGAACCGTCTTTTCCTGCGCTTTCTATATATCCCCTTATAGCTTTTGTCTGGTCCGCAAGGCTGTCATCAACCGCGGCCTGAACATTCCTGTATACTTTAACATTTTCAGTATGGATCGCTTCATGAACATCATCAAACTGGGCATCCAGATAAGTCTGGTCCATAGCGGGAGCTTCACCCTTTACAACATCGCCGCTTGCCTGCTTGATCGCCTCAAGTCCGTCTGCAACAACCTGCTTGATTGTTTCTGTTGCCTCGGCACTTGCCTGTTTGATGTTCTCAGTTGCATCAACAGAAGCCTGCTTTATAGTCTCGGTAGCTTCCTCGCTTGCCTTCTTGATGCTTTCAACATTCTCGCTTGAGGTCTGCTTCATGCTCTCTATGCCGCTGTCGCATGCTTCCTTAACGGATTCGGCAGCCTTTGAAAGGCTCTCTATGCTGTCATTTGCTTTTCCGCTTACAGATGAAAGAGCATCATCGCTTGCTCTCTTTACGGATGCAACAGCATCGTCAGCTGAACGCTTGAGAGAATCGATCGCCTCTTCTGATGAAGCCTTCATTCCAGATGCATTCTCGGCATTTGCCTTTACAGCCTCGAGCACACTGTCTGAATTTGACTTAAGAGCTGCAACTATCTCTTCGGTAGAGCTCTTTGTTGCCGCTATCGCCTTTTCAGATGCTCTCATTGATGCTGCCATTATCTCTTCAGAATCAACAGCATTAGCTGCTTCCTTTGAAGACATGCTGCCCGCCTGCGAGATCATGTCACTAACTTTGGAAGCCGATTCGATGTTCTTTAGGTTTACCTGCTTCATCTCCTGAAGGATTTCCTCATAGCTAGCAAGCTGGTCCTTTAGGCGCTGGTTCTCTCTTGCTTCGGCAGCAGAGTTGGCACTGATCATATCATTTGCCACTGTTTTTTGTGCAAGTTTGTCAATAAAAGTATCCATAGCTTCCTCCATTTAGTAATTTTTACTATATATTCATAGTCTGTTCATAATTTATTCATAAATGCTAATTATAATCAACTTATAAGGTTGAAACAGACTATAGGTAATTTTTTCATAATAGCCCGGGTGCCGCGAGGTATCCGGGCACTCCTCATTTTATGGGCTTTTAAAAGTCGTCATCTTCAAGCGCTCTGATCTCATCATTCAGCGCAAGCATCCTTGCATCAAGATCAGATACCATGCGGGCACATTCCTTTAACTCGTTCTTGATATGCTCAGGCGCATTTCCCTCAAACTTGTAATGAATCTTGTGCTCTAGACTCGCCCAGAAATCCATGGCTACTGTCCTTATCTGGATCTCGACTTTTGCATTCACCATCTTGTCCGACAAAAAGATCGGCACGGTCACAAGCATATGATAACTCTTGTATCCGCTCTCCTTGGGATTCTTGATGTAGTCCTTGATAGATAAGACCTTTATATCATTCTGATTTCCGATCATCTCGGCTACTCTGTATATATCCGATGTGAACGAGCATATGACTCTGATGCCGGCTATGTCATTGACATGCTCCACCATGTTTTCGATCGTGGATTCATACCCCTTCTTCTTGAGCTTTTTGACTATGCTCTCGGAAGTCTTCATCCTCGACTTGATATGCTCTATAGGATTATAGCGATGAACCTGCTGAAATTCATCGTTTAATATCTCTAGCTTGGTACCTATCTCCTTAAGAGCCGAATTGTATACCAAAGTAACCTCCATCCAGCTGTCTATAGGATCAGGTTCTCTGTTTGAATTACTACCCATCTGCTTCCTTCCGTATTAATCTCCCCAAAGATTTATTATACCATAATACAGACTATCGCTCAAGTTTACGGCTATTTGTCGTATCCGTTGGGATTGTTCTTCTGCCATCTCCAAGAATCGGCGCACATCTCCTTAATCCCTCTTTGAGCCTTCCATCCGAGTTCTCTTTCAGCCTTTGAGGAATCCGCATAGCATATGTCAATGTCACCGGCTCTTCTCGGCTTGATAACATAAGGTATCTTAACGCCTGTTGCCTCTTCAAAATTCTTAACGATATCAAGAACGGAATAACCCTGTCCGGTGCCGAGATTGTATACAGACAGACCTGAGCCCTTAGAAAGCTTCTTGAGAGCCTTTACATGGCCCAGTGCAAGATCCACGACGTGGATATAATCTCTGACTCCCGTACCGTCATGAGTATCATAGTCATTGCCGAATACACCAAGTTCTTTCAGTCTTCCGACTGCGACCTGTGTTACATACGGCATCAGATTGTTCGGTATTCCGTTTGGATTCTCGCCTATGGTACCGGACTCATGCGCACCTATCGGATTAAAGTATCTGAGTAATACAGCATTCCATTCGCTGTCGGATGCGCACTGATCCATTAAGATCTGCTCTATCATGGATTTTGTCCATCCGTAGGGATTTGTGCATGTGCCCTTGGGGCATTCTTCTGTTATCGGGACAAAAGCCGGTGTCCCGTATACGGTCGCCGATGATGAAAAGATGATATTCTTGCATGAATGTTCGTTCATGCTCTTTAAAAGATTAATGGTGCCTGAAATATTATTCTCATAATACAAAAGAGGTTTTTCAACCGATTCTCCGACAGCCTTAAGGCCTGCGAAATGAATGACTGCTTCGATATCCTCCTTATCAAATATCTTATCAAGAGATGCCTTTTCTAAGATATCCGCCTCATAAAAAACGGGTCGCGATCCAGTGATCTTTTCAATCCTGTCTACAACCTTTCTGTCGGAATTGCTGAGATTGTCAAGTATCACTACATCATGACCTTCGTTTATGAGTTCAACCACCGTATGGCTTCCTATATAGCCTGTTCCCCCCGTTACCAGTATCTTCATATTCTCTCCTTTTATATGCGAAAGAGGATGTTTCCATCCTCTTTATGACTGTGTTGTTATTTTTTTGCTATTTCCACAATTCATCGGGATATTCGCCTGCTGCCTTGAGCTTTTTGAAACTCTCGACAACAAAGGGCTTGTCTTCCTTGTATGTAACACCGAACCATCTGTCCGGGCTGTTTAGAACCTTTACCGTAGCTCTGTTTGCCTTTATGATGACATCCACTTCAGTCGGTATCAGGCACTCTGCTTTCATCGGATCATTCTTTACCTTCTCGTTGTAGAAAAGATCCATGGCCTTTTCAAACTCATCAAACAGTCCGGGTTTGAATCCCCACATGTTCATCGAAACGGGTGTCTTGACATCTATAGCCACAGGATTGTTTCCCTGCGAATCCGTATAGGCTGCCCCGTTTGCTGTCTTTATAAGGTTCTTCTGCTCCACTATGTCTGTGAGCATGCTGTTTTCATCAACCTTGCATACTCCTCTCGTAACGCTTCCCTTTTCCGTGAGCGTATTGCCGAGTTCATACGAAACCATTGCATATCTGTCATCCTGATCTGCAGTTTCTGAAAGGAATTTATACATCAGCTGATATCCATGCTTGCCGTAGTAATCATCCGCATTAATGACCATGAACGGACCCTTTATCGCATCCCTGCATCTTAAAATGGCATGTGTGGTTCCCCAGGGCTTTACTCTGCCTTGCGGGATCACAAAGTTTGCAGGCACGTCGTAGATATCCTGAAAAACATACTCGACTGACATATGCCTAGAAATGGCATCGCCCACACACTCCCTAAAATCTGCTTCCATC
>JAGCXJ010000339.1 GCA_017961385.1 Lachnospiraceae bacterium | reverse complement strand
TTCTAAGATCCTGCCGGAATCGTCTTTTGCATATATCCTGCCTTTAAAATCCTCTAAGGTCCTTAGCAGACTGTTTTCTCCCGAGATCAGAAATGTATAATTGTTTTCGCGTATCTTGTTCTCCACATCCTGAAGTTCATTATCGCGCGAGCATTTTTTAGTCTCGGGATCATATATGAGCACTTCTGATTTCAGATATGCATCGCTTGAATAGTCATATGCATCGATATAGACTCTGTCTTTATAATCCGCTACATTCAGATATATGCCGCTCTTGTTTGTATAAGGAGTATCCAAAAGATTTCCTTCGCAGTCATAGACTTTAAGCTCGGTTTTGCTTGCATCATAATTGTATGCAACTACATAAATATAGTTTCCGATAAGCCTTGCACTTGATATATATCCGTTTGAATCCATAAGATCGCATATCAGTACAGGCTTTTCACCGTCAATGAGATATACCCGATACTCGTCATTGCCCAGAACCCTGTTGATATTTTCAACCGGTTCTTTTTGCGAAGGTTCTTTTATATCTTTACCTTCATCATTATCTGTCTCGTTATCACCGTCATTATCATCTTCATCTGTTTCATCGTCGTTTTCATCACTTGTAACCACTTCATCAGGCTCTTCTTTAGTGCAGGCAGTAAATGAAACAGCAAGCATAACGGATATCATGATCATTATCAGTCTTTTTTTCATAACATATCTCTCCATCTTTTAAATCGGATTAAGCGATTTAATTGTACCATAAAACAGGCGTATGTGATAAACTATCTGAGAAATATAATCATTCGAGGCATGTTATGAATAAAAAGATAATAGGGGTATTTCTGATAAGCCTGATCGGGACGCTGCTATGCGGTGTGATAATCACATATCCGAGATGGTCAGTGCTCATAAAAGAAAGTTCTGAAGAACAGATAATTGAAACCGAGATAACCACCGATGTGGAAGAGGCCGAAACGGATACAGTCAAGATCGAGATCGAAGCGATACCTACTCCGACTCCCCCTCCGTTTGAGGAATATGATATCAGCCTGATGGCTGTAGGCGATAACCTCATGCACATGGGACTCGTAAACAGCGGAAGACAGTCAGACGGCACATACAACTTTGATCTTCTTTATGAAGATATCGCACCCTACCTTGATAAGGCGGATATTAGCATAATCAATCAGGAGACCATTATGGCCGGCAATGACAAAGGCTTCAGTGGCTTTCCGTATTTTAATACCCCCATCGAGATAGCCGATGCAATTGAAAAAGCCGGTTTCAATGTGGTCCTTCAGTCATCAAATCACACGATAGATCAGGGTGTTGAAGGCCTTTTATATGCATACAATGTATGGAAGCAGCATCCGGGTGTGATGATGGTCGGAATACATGAGAACACCGAAGAGCTGCACGATATCCCGATAATGGAGATAGAGGGGATCAGATTTGCGATCTTAAATTATACATACGGTCCAAACTTGGGTGCAGTTCCTTCAAACGTACAGGGACATATGAATATTCTCTGTGCTACAAGGGAAGGCAGCAAGACCGGCGAACTGGATTTTACCAGACTCGATCCGGCCGTTATAGATGATATCAAAAGAGCAGATGAAATGGCTGATATTGTTATAGTATGCCCGCACTGGGGTACGGAATACGCAACAGAGCCTTCAAAATATCAGACAGAATTTGCCTATCAGATGGCAGAAGCCGGTGCAGATGTGATAATAGGAGCTCACCCGCATGTACCTGAACCTGTTGAAAAGATAACCACTTCATCAGGAAAGAGCTGTCTTTGCTATTATTCTCTTGGCAATTATATATCTACAGGTCAGAATGGTCAGTCTATGCTAGAAGGAATGGCATGGGTTGTGTTTCATGTGACTGAAGATGATGTGTATATAGACGAAAACAAGTCCGGAGTACTCCCGCTTGTTATGGAGTACCTGTCCGGACCTCTTAGATTTGAAGGTGTTTATGCACTTGAGGATTACACCGATGAACTTGCTTCAAAACACGGCATCAGAAGCTGGGGCGGTGTAAACTTAAGTGTGGAAAAACTAAAGGAGTGGAGTTCTTCGATCTTCGGTGAATGGAGTATCTCAAAGGACTACATCCTCAGTCAATAACGTTCTTTACACCGAGGATATTGTCATATCCCACGTTGTAAACAACTATTCCCTTTCTGGGATTTGCGGCATGGACGATCTGTCCGTCACCAATATATATTCCCACGTGAGTACATCTGCTCTTTCCGTAGCATACAATATCTCCGGGCTGGATCTCGTCAAGACTTACGCTTCTTCCGTTGCCTGACAGCTGTCCGGAAGGAGTTCTTGAAAGCCCGTATCCGAAGTTTGCATATACAAGGCTTGTAAAGCCTGAGCAGTCGGTTCCGTTTGTCAGGCTGTTTCCTCCGTGTACATAAGGGCATCCGACGTACTGAAGCGCAAAGTTTACTATATCGCTTCTTAAGTTTCCGCTTTCAGCATACTGAGCTTTGGCAGGCTGTTCGCTTGCTGCGATCGTAACATCCTCAGGCTTTTGAGTCTCATCTTCCTTCTGTCTTGCAAGAAGCTTCTTCTTCTCTTCCTCTTCTGCCTTTATCTCATCCATGGTCTTTGCATAGATGAATTCTTCTACGACTGAAACGTAATCGGCGCTTACAAAGCCGGTCTTGTCATCGGCATAGTTTACATTTATCCATTCCTCATCATCAACTTTAGATGTCAGCTTAAGCTTTTCACCTGTAAGAGCATATCCTATTCTCTTGGATTCAATATCAGGATTTTCTCTGATATTTAAGCAGTCAGCCTTAACAACGGCATATCTGTCAATATAATCATCTATGACTGCCACTGCATCCTCGCCATAGATGAAGTATTCAGCCTTGATATATCCGGTAAGATTTCCTGAAGTTACCAACAGCCATTTGCCGTCCTCTCCGTCAACCTCTTCCTGTATCTGTGCAACGGCGCCGTCATACATCCTTCCGACGATCTCCGAATCTGTATTTGCCTGTGTTCTGACATTTACATACTTGTCAACATCGGCTATTGCAAAATTGCTGTATTCATCGGCTTCTTCATCACTCTCCTGAGTCTCCTGAAAAGCCTCAGTCTTCTGCTGCTTGTCTCTTATGGCAGCAAGCTTGTCAACTTCCTCCAAGAAGTCCTTAAGATCCTCTTTTGAATATCTGCTCTCAAAACCGGCCCTGACATTATCCTTCCAGTCGCCGGTCAGATTCTGCGCTTTGGTATTAAGTTTTAAAGATGTTACTGCGCATGCTGTCATAACAAATGCAACGAGCATACGCACATATACTCTTTTCATACTAATCGATCTCTATTATATATCCCATCTTGCCCGAATATGACGGAAGCAGTTCGAGTACATCATTCTGCACATCATTGAACACCCACTTCTTGTTCTTCTTTGAATAGAACATCTCAACGCAGGTCTCAAATGTAGAGGTGCTGTCATCGTAAAAGCTCGGCTCGCCTTCAAGCCAGTATTCCAGATTGTTCAGATTGTCGCCTACAAGATTTCCATCCTGATCGACCCATTTATAAACTGCAGGTGATTCCTGTCTCTTTGCTCCGATCCAGAATATCCTGTCTTCATATCCTGCCTTTTTTATAAAATCAACGATGTAATCATATTCTTCCTTGGTATTAATATGCACAAGATATCCGCCCTCATCTCCAAACAGCGTCTTGGTATCTCTTAATGCATCTTCCCATGTCACGTCATCAATGATTATTTTATAGGTATGCAGACCATTTGGATCAGTATCATCACTTCCCGGTACCGAAGCCGCTATAACAGGTTCTATAGTTGGTTCAGGAGGATTACCCAAAGTTATTATTGGAGATTCTTTGGTCGGCTCGGGTGCATCAGGTGTATCTGTTGGGTTGACTGCTATGATACCATCATCGTCATTATCGTCATCTACAGTGACCTCATCCTCAACGACACTTCTCGTTGCAATCTTATATATTCCAAGACCAATAAGTGCCAACACAAGAAGTGAAGCGAATACGACGAGCGCAACCTTAACTATCGATACTGGCTTTTTTGAATCTTCATCAGTCATATCTTTGTTATCAACAGGTTTTGTATCCGAAACATTTTTGCTTTTATCCGGTTCGTTTTTTGATTCAATGACCGGATCCTTATCTTCAGATGGCTTTTCCTTATCTAAAACAGGTGCATCATCCAGTCTCTTACCGCATCCTGTACAGAATAAGGCATTTTCAACTTCTATTTTCTTTCCACAATATTTGCAAAATAACTGCTTATCCATAATCATTCCTCAGTGATCTTATCAAAATCCCAAGTTACTTTATACTACTTTTTTAACAATTATGCAAAACTTACGTCATTGCCGCTTATGTCTGCCTTGTTCTTCATATAATATTCCCATATCAGCTCCTCAAGAGTCTTATACAGCCTTTGAGTTTCCACGGGCTTTGAAAGATGTGCATTCATACCGACCTGAAGCGAACGCTGTACATCCTCGTCAAATGCATTTGCTGTCATAGCTATTATGGGCACGTTCTTTGCATCTTCTCTGTCAAGAGAACGTATCCTTGATGTAGCTTCAAGTCCATCCATCTCAGGCATACGTATATCCATAAGAACTGCATCGAAATGTCCCCGAGGACTCTTTTCAAACATCTCAAGAGCGATCCTGCCGTTTTGAGCATGCTCGATATTTGCCCCCTTTAGTCTTATCAGCTCCTTCATGATCTCGGCATTGATAATCACATCTTCAGCCATAAGGATGTTCTTGTCCTTAAGATCTATACGCTTCTTCTCCATAAACATGGACATGTTATTTCTTCTTGCGATGCGTTCAAACTCTCCGATCACATTTGAAGCAAACAGAGGTTTTGCAAGGAAGCTGTCCACTCCTATATGGAGCGCCTCATCCATGATCTCATCCCAGTTAAATGATGTAAGGATGATAATGGTCGTTTCACTGCTGTAAAGCTTTCTTATCTCTTTAGCAACTTCTATGCCGTCCATATCCGGCATCTTCCAGTCCAGCAGCACCAGGTTAT
>JAGCXJ010000338.1 GCA_017961385.1 Lachnospiraceae bacterium | reverse complement strand
GAATGAGCGAGGTATCACCACCGTTTTTGTTAAGACAGTCCCTTATCATGTGACCGGCACTGTCATCAGCAAGAGAGCACATTATTGCACAGTTCATGTCAAGACGGGCAGCCGTAATGGCTTCGTTTACGGCTTCTCCTCCGATATTTAATGTACACGATCCGGCTCTAAAGCCCGATGCCGATACGGGATTTTCATCAAAACCCTTAATAATGGAATCTATCAGCGCCATTCCGACGCATATCATGTCATATTTCATCTGACTATCTCCTATGAATCAAAAATATCACAAATTGCCTGTCTTAAAAACCCTTTTCTATGATAAAATAAAGGTTAGAGCATTCATATGGGAATGAGAAGGAAAGCAAGGTTATGAGTGAGAAGATAGCGCTTTTGATAGACGCGGAGAATACAAGTGTAAAATATCTTGATGTCGTATTAAAGGAACTTAAGCAGTACGGCGATATCTCGTTTCAGAGGATGTATGGAGACTTTTCAAATCCAAAGATGAGTGACTGGGCAAAGAGAGGACTTGACTATGCGATAGTCCCGATTCACCAGGCTATCTACAAGACGGGAAAGAATGCTGCGGACATAATGCTTGTCATAGATGCGATGGATATCCTGTATCAGAACAATGTCGACGGATTCTGCATTGTCACATCCGACAGTGATTTCACGCGTCTTGCCAACAGACTGAGAGAAGGCGGCAAGAGAGTGATAGGAATGGGAAAGAGCGATGCCTCCAAAACATTCATATCAGCCTGCAATGAATACAAGTTTCTTGACAAGATCACGGACGACGATACTGATGCGTTTGACGACAATGACAAGAACGACAGCGCCGTAACGCCGCTGAGTGATATCAAGATGGCAATAAACTATATCGTACAGCAGGCGGAGAGCAGAGGAGAGGTAGCCTACCTTGGATCCACAACGAGCCAGCTGCAACGAGAGTTTGCCGATTTTGACGAAAGAAACTACGGCTATACGCTCTTTAGGAAATTTGTCGAGGATGAGACAAAGTTCGAGGTAAAGAAAAAGGGATCTTCCGCATATATAGTAAGAAAGCATGCAGAAGAAAAGCAGGACTCTGTTGAAAAGATAGAAAAGTATATAATAGACAAGGCAAGAAACGGTGCAGATCTCGGAGATCTGGGAAGAGAGATACATATCGCCTTCCCGAATTTCAAGTACAAGGAACTCGGCTATTCGAAGCTGTCAAAATATATTGAGAGTCTGTCACAGGTAAAGATAATAACAGATGACGGAAACAAGAACTATGTGGTTCTGAAATAGGGGGATGAAATGAAATTTGAGGATCTTAAGAACAAAAAATGGTATAACGGCATGGTGATCGCCTGCAGTGCAGTCATTCTTTATGTGCTGTTAACAAATATCGTGAGCGTGTGGAATGTCATTACCCACATCTTAGGATACTTTGCACCGCTCATTCTTGGCTGTGTTTTAGCCTATCTTGTCAATCCGCTCGCAAAGTGGTTTGAATCAAGGATATTCAAAAAAGTAAAAAAGGAAAACCTGAAATGGACGGCATCCGTAATAGTCGCATTTGTCACAGTGGTACTTCTTTTAACATTCCTGCTGGGAACCGTGATACCGCAGCTTGTTGATTCGATAAAGACATTTTCCGGAAACTTTGACGGATATGTTGCGGCTTTCCAGGATCTTATAAACAGATGGCAGCTTTCCAAGTATGTCGATGTAAAGAAGCTCATGAGCTCATCTGAGAACATGTGGAAGACCATAGTCGTATATATAAGCGACAACATAGATAACATCGTCGAGACAAGCGCCGATGTGGGAAAGACTCTTGTAAACTGGGTACTCGGTCTCATACTTTCCATCTATCTGCTGATGGCAAAGACAGCGGTCAGAAAGGGCATTGCAAGATTCTTAAAGGCTCTGTTTCCCCAAAAGCGCTATTTATCAATAAGAACATTTCTTGTAAGATGCGATGACATACTTTCTCACTACATCGTATACAGCCTTATCGAAGGCATACTGATAGGTGTGATAAATGCGATATTCATGTCGATCATGGGAATGCAGTATGTCGGAATGATATCCGTAGTCATAGCGGTAACAAACCTGATACCGACATTCGGTCCAATAATAGGCGGCCTTATAGGTGCATTCATACTTCTTCTGGTCGATCCGTGGGATGCACTCATATTCATCATATTTACAATGGTATTGCAGACACTGGACGGATATGTGATAAAGCCAAAGCTCTTTGGAAACTCACTTGGAGTTTCTGGACTTCTGATACTTATAGCGATAATAGTCGGCGGCAAGATGTTCGGTGTTGTCGGGATTTTGCTCGCAATACCTTTTGCGGCGATCATCGACTTTGTATATAAAGACTATCTGTTAAGTGCTCTGGAGAAGAAGAAAGATGTCACAGATAAAGACATACCTGAAAAAGATAAAGCTTGAGGATGTACTGGCATTTGTCATGATAACTCTCGGTGCGCTCATGGCAAGCTTTTCCGTTGCGTGCATACTGCTTCCGAATGATGCGATAGACTACGGAACAGCAGGCGTTGCGATAATAATCAGCAAGATGACCGGAGCGAGCCTGTCGGCCTGCGTATTCTTGGTCTTTCTTCCCTTTATCATTGCGGGCATACTCATACTGGGAAAGAGATTCGGAATAAAGGCTCTTGTCGGATCACTCGTATACACTGT
>JAGCXJ010000004.1 GCA_017961385.1 Lachnospiraceae bacterium | reverse complement strand
GGAAAGATCGGAGTTCCGGACAGTGTACTTAATAAAGTAGGTCGTCTGGATGATGAAGAGTATGCTCTCATGAAATCACATGTAACAAGGGGTGCTGAGATACTTAAGGATTTCACCCTGGTAGAGCATGTAGAAGAAGGTACCCGATACCATCATGAACGATATGACGGAAAAGGATATCCTGACGGGCTTAAGGGTGAGGAGATACCTCTGTTTGGAAGGATCATATCTGTTGCAGATGCTTTCGATGCGATGACTTCCAACCGTGTATATAGAAATCATATGGATACTGATTACGTCCTCAATGAAATGAAGAGAGGAAGAGGCACTCAGTTTGATCCGAATGCTCTTGATGCATTCATACGTCTGATCGATAAAGGCATTATAAACCTGGAAGAACTGTACGCGCAGAAGCGTGCTGAGATCAAGCAGGCTGAAAGTGAACAGGCCGATTCCGAGATCCAGAAGGAACTTAAACGAAGGGTTGAGGAAGATAAGAAGATGCAGGCCGAGACTATGGAAAAAGACGAATCGAAGCCTTTGGCGGATGAGAAAGGAGAGAAAGCATGAAACGTGTATATATCACTGCATTGATCACATGCCTTGTTGTACTGGCTGCTTTCGTTATCTGTTTCAGATTCTCTGATCTTACGGGCAAAAAGGATCATCTGACAGTGGGATTTGTTTACGATAATGATGAGAGCACGCCTTATACTTATAATTTCTCGCTGGCAAAAGATGCTGTTGAAAAAACATACGGAGATAAAGTGGATATAATTACATGCAGCAACGTGCTGGATGATGAAATTCAGGAGCCGATAACAGAACTCGTGCAGGGAGGCTGTGACATCATATTTTTTAACGGATACAGCGAACTGGTTATGCAGCTTGCACCGTTATACCCCGATATACAGTTCTGTCAGACTTCCTACATGGATATGAGTACAGTGACCGCTCCAAATAATTATCATACTTTCAAGGGAGAAGCTTATCAGGGAAGATATGTCAGCGGAATAGCAGCGGGCATGAAGATCAAACAGCTGATCTCAGACGGCGTCATATCTGAAGACCAGGCTCTTGTCGGGTTTGTGGCCGCCTTTTCAACCCCTGAAGTCATCTCCGGGTATACAGCGTTTTTACTGGGAGCACGTTCCATTGTGCCAGATACTAAGATGCGTGTTATATATACCGGAACCTGGAGCAGTTATGCCCAGGAGAAGGCTTCGGCACAGAGACTTATAGATGACGGCTGCGTGATCATATCTCAACATACAGATACGATCGGTCCCGCTATCGCATGCGAGGAATCTTCTAATGACAGGCCTGTATACTTTGTCGGTTATAATCAGAGCATGTCTGAGGTTGCACCGACAACGTCACTCGTTACTTCAAGGATCTGCTGGGAGCCATATGTACTTGCCGCAGTGGATGCTGTCATGACAAACAAGGACATAGAAGAGACTTTTGCGGGTCATGGCAAGATACATGGAAGAGATGTTTCCGCAGGATTTGAAAACGGATGGGTAGAGATGGATGATCTTAACCTTCAGGCTGTCGCCCCGGGGACTCAGGAAGCCATGGACAAAGCCATCGATATGTTTGTACGAGGCAATAATATCTTTGTATTCAAGGGAGATTATTCAGGTGTAAATCCCGATGATCCATCAGATACTATAGATCTTAAGCTTGGCTATATAGAGAATGAACATACATCATATCCTTCATTTCATTATATTCTTAAGGATATCGTAACTGTAGTGGAATGATGTCATATGCCGATCTGATCTGCTGCGATTGAAACTCATCTTCATTTATGATAACATTGTGAAGTTGATCATTGATAAAGTATTAAATCGCAAAAGATGCATATGGATAAAGGAGAATATACAAGATGAAACTGGGAATCGTGGGATTACCGAACGTAGGAAAATCAACATTATTCAATTCACTGACAAAGGCAGGTGCGGAATCGGCCAATTATCCGTTCTGTACGATCGATCCCAATGTTGGCGTGGTTGCGGTCCCGGATGAAAGGATAAAACTGCTCGGAAAGCTTTACAATACCAAAAAGGTAACACCCGCAGTCATAGAATTTGTTGATATAGCTGGACTTGTAAAGGGAGCCAGCAAGGGAGAAGGTCTCGGTAACCAGTTCCTTGCAAACATCCGCGAGGTAGATGCCATAGTTCATGTTGTAAGATGCTTTGAGGACGGAAATGTCGTTCATGTAGACGGAAGCGTTGATCCTGCAAGAGATATAGAGACTATCAATTATGAGCTGATCTTTTCAGATATGGAGATACTTGACAGAAGGATCGCAAAAGTTGCAAAGCAGGCCAAGATGGACAAGACTGTCGCAAAGGAATATGAGCAGCTGATGGCAATCAAGGAGCATCTTGAGGCAGGAAACATGGCAAAAACATTTCCTATGTCTGAAGACGAGGATAAGATAGCTTGGTTTAATTCATACAATCTTCTTACAGCAAAGCCCACGATATACGC
>JAGCXJ010000337.1 GCA_017961385.1 Lachnospiraceae bacterium | reverse complement strand
CGTTTCATATAAGATTTCCAAAGATGATAACAGTATCCTCATAGACGCAGACACAGGCGATGACGTACACGAACTGGTAAAGACCAGGGTCGAAGAAGGAGACGGAACCATAAGGATCTATGTCAATGAAGTATTGGCCAATCCTGTTAACGATAATTCCTTCCACCTTGAGCTTGATCAGACAGAAGGTGATACCATACGCTATATCCTTATAAACGACAGAGCCATATGGGAGAACGGAAAATCGATCTCAGGTAATGTATCAAAAGCATACAGCACACGTCATATGTACATGGGAAACATGTCAGACAACAACAATACAGCCAATGCCCTTCACCTTTATGAGATATTCGGAACATATAAAAACGAGCTTAATTCTTCAGAACAGCCCTATGGCTGGAAGCTTATCCTGGATAATGATATACCCTCAAACATGGCTGATGTGACAGAACGCAACATGCAAAACTACGGATACATCATTTTAGGCATAGTCTCAAATCTTGATGAAGTCATCTTTGAATATACGATAGACGGTCAGGCAAAGACAAAAACCATTACTTGCGAAGAGGCAACTGATTTTTTAGGACAGGATATAAAGAACTGCTATAAAGAAGTAAGCGTATTGCAGTCATTATATGATATGATGGGTATGTAAGATTTTTTAAAGGACAAAATATGCCTCATACATATACATCAGTAAATGAATATCTTCAAAAAAGATTCGGTGAAAAGATATACAAGCTCTCTCTGAATGCCGGAATGACCTGTCCCAACAGGGACGGTTTTCTCGGCAGCGGAGGGTGCTTTTTTTGTTCGCAGGGCGGAAGCGGTGATTTTGCATGCGGACCTGTTTTAGGCTTATCCTGCACAAAAGAAGACATCGTATCTCAGATAGAAGAAGCAAAAAAGCTTGTGAAGCAAAAAACAAAAGGTAGCAGATATATAGCCTACTTTCAGGCATTCACAAACACATATGCTCCTATCGATTATCTTAGAAAAGTTTTTTATGCTGCCATAGAGCATCCCGATATAGCGATCTTATCTGTAGCCACCAGATGCGACTGCCTGGATGAAAACGTGATAAAACTTCTTAAAGAACTAAACAGCATAAAGCCTGTCTGGGTCGAGATGGGTATGCAGTCATGTCATGATTCAACACTGAAAGCCATGAACTGCTGCTATACATTTGAACAGTTTGCAAAGAGCACGCATCTGCTGAGTGAAAACGGTATAGATGTCATCGCCCATGTGATACTGGGTCTTCCGGGCGAGAGCAGACAGATGATGTTGGAGTCGGTAAGACAAGCCTGCAGCCTTCCCATAAGCGGCATAAAGCTTCAGCTTCTGCATGTACTTAAGAATACCAGGCTTGCCCGTATGTATGAAAAAGATCCGTTTGACATCATGTCAATGGATCAATACTGTGATCTTATAGTTGAATGCTTAGATATTATCCCTGAAAATATAATAGTCCACCGCCTTACAGGCGATGGACCTCGTAAACTGCTTATTGCTCCGATGTGGAGCTTGGATAAAAAGAAAGTTCTCAACACACTAAACAAACTTATCAGGGCTTGATATTGAGCTGCTTGAACTCTTTTGCTTCCGGTGCAAGATATGTAAGCATATCGCTTATATCATTTGCTATTGCATCTCTCTCATCTCTGCTGACTGTCTGAAGCCACTCTTCAAGTCTCGGCAGAAGACTCTGTATATATCCCGGAAACTCATCTTCTATGTTCAGGTTGATTATAGCACCCTTAAAGCCCCAGCCTGAAATGGAATTAAATACCTCATCCACCATAACGTGTCTGATGACCCTGGCTTTGGCCGCTATCGAAATGAGCGTAGTATGATCAAAAGCCAGATCGACTACAGTCTCCTTGAAAGGCACCTCGCAGATATAACTTTCCTTTCCCCAGAACTCGACAATGCCGTTTCGTCCTATCTTCACTGTCATATCCGCCATGGTAGCCGAACCTAAGGCCTCTCTTATCTTCTTTGCGGCAGCCTTGTCATCCTTTGAATTGACACACTCCACAAACTTGTTATAGTACTCAAAAAATGTATTAAGGATCTCTTCTTTATTGATCATGCGATCACCCCCGGAAAATCAAAATATACAACTTCCAGTTATACTCGCTATTCCCTCAATATTATTTTATCCTTTTCTTTCAGACTTTTCAATGACTTTCGTTAATTTTTCGCACAAAAAGAAGAATTTATTGTGCTTTATGCAAAAGTCTGTACTTAAATTCTCTTATCTTCTTTGCATACTTGCTTGTCATGATCACTCCGACTATTATCATTCCAAGCTCGATACCTAAAGACAGCCCCTGCACAAAACTCCAGGCAGGTGTAGGATCGTAGTTATCGATAACATAGATCGAAACAATGAAGAACAGAGCTGATATCAGGCCTACCACAAACATTATGTGTATTCTCTTTAATACCTTTGCCTCCTGTTCTTTGCTGAAATCCGCCACCTTTAAAACTGTTTCTTTCATTTCTTTATCCATTTGCTCGTCCTTTCTTTCTCCATCGAGAATCTCTCTTAAATCAACATCGTAATACTCTGCAATATCAATAAGGATATCCAGATCGGGCATGTTGTAGCCCGTCTCCCATCTTGATACTGTCCTTCTGGAAACACACATCTTCTCAGCAAGCGGTTCCGGTGTGATATTCTTTTCTTTTCTCAATTCCTTAAGAAATGTACCAATCTTTTGCTGATCCATCCGTGTCTCCTTTACTGTCTGTTGTTTTCATGTCTGCGCCCTCCTTTTTACAGCTCCACCATACAGAAATGCTTACACTGTTTAAAGGACACAAAACGAGCAAATGTGAATTTTTATATATGTGACATGATCTGTCTCATTATTTAGATGTGTTTATTTTCTTGCTTGACTGCTCCTTTCTCAGGAAAGTATCCTTTCTGTGCGTTATATTTATTCCGCCTTCTGTCACATAGTTATTTGCAGCACTCGCACGTGCGACACTCTTCATGTTTCCGTTTAAGATAAGGCCGGTTATGGCTGCTACGATAAGACCTATGACTGCAGCTGCCGTAACGGTCGAATGAGCCAGTCCAAGTCCGAGTCCCATTATTACAGCAAATACGGCTAGTATCGTTATCCACAGCTTAGGCTTGTTTACCGGAAGATCTCCGACCATCTTGCCAGTCTGACCGTTCATAGCAAATGTATAACTGTTTCCGTTCCATCTTGTTGTTAACAGCCATACCGGGAGCATCGCATAATAAGCCTTTCCCTGAGTTACATTGATATTCTCTCTTTTGGCTGAAACGGAAGTATATCCCTTGACATCCTGAAACAGCGCGTTCTTTGTTGATTCCTTGGCTCTTCTTACAGCTCTTTCAGCATTGTCTTTTGCCTCAACATCATACTTGTCGGCCAGATATCCCGTAAGATAGGCTTTTGAAAACGGCTTGAGATCCTCGTACTTGTAAGGCTCTATGGATTCCATAAGCTTATCATCCATCTTTGTTGACGCATCGGCAGGTATCTTTTCAAAGGACATGCTGCCCTTTCTTTCTACCTGATATATCTCTTTGATGGTGATCTCCTCATCACCCTGTCTCTTTGTCTGGCTCTTTACTGCTTCATACAGGCAGTCACCCGTTGACTGTCCGTCATACAGCCAGAAAGGAACGTATACGCCTTTTACTTCATCAAGGTGACCTGCATTCTTAAACGCCTGAGGAAGAAGATATCTCTTTCCGTAATGCTTCTTTAATGCTGCAAGCGCATCATCCTTTTCGAGCTTGAAAGGCAATACGAAGTCAGGCTTTAACATATCGGTAAACTGACCGGGAACTACAGTTGGATTTCCGCAGTAAGGGCAGCTGGATGCGGCAAGATTGTCATCGCATACGAGTGTTGCACCACAGCTTGGACAGCTGTAGGATTTCATTCCTTCTCCGTTCCAGCGTTCCTCGGTAACAGCCCATTCGTCGCCGCTTGCCTGCTTTGCGTCCGCCTCAGCCTTAGCCTGGGCAGCTTTGGCATTTTCTTCAGCGTAATGTGCTTCTATCTCCTCAACGGAATATGCACTTCCGCAGAATTCACACTCCATCTGTCCTGATTTTGCTGCAAAATGCAGCGGTCCCGAACATGCAGGGCACTTGTAATTGGTAATCTGATCCGCCATATAGTCCTCCTTCATAGACAATTGTTGATTGACTCATCGTTTAATATTATAGACGCTTTCGCTTCTTATATCAATTTGCACGTATACTCATTTTGTCCATTTATACAGCTGAGCATATATTCCTTTTTTATCCATCAGTTCTTCAT
>JAGCXJ010000336.1 GCA_017961385.1 Lachnospiraceae bacterium | reverse complement strand
GAAATAGTCCGCTATCGCATGAAACAGAAGTCTGTTATCATTCTCAAGGCTAATAACGCTTCCCGATGCGATAAATGTCAAAAATGCATACGCAAGTGATAACGTCATACATATGAAAGCTATCCGGCAGATATGCTTATACTCAATAACATGTCTTCCCTTGTCAAGATAAATGAGCCACAGCACTGCCGATGCCAGAATGAATAGCGGTGCAAAATCGCATGTATATCTGTATAAGACTCCCGCGCCGTTTGCATCAAATCCTGCGACTATTATCGCAGAAACAACCAGATATATGATAAGCTGCCTTATCGGGCGCTCCATCTTCTTTAATCCCGTAACAAGCATCGTCCACAGCGATACCATGAACGCATTGGCAGCAAGTATTCCGCCGTAGGTGTATTCACACAAAAATCTGCCCATGTAGTTGCCGTCAACCTTTGATGCCTCCAGAAACGGGAACACCGTATTTATCGTAGGCGGCTGCAAAAGGAAGCAGTACAGGCTTCTTATGAGTCTGTCAAAGTTGAATCCTCTGTGGTTCATGTCGTTAGTCGTAAGTGAATACGTCGCACCGAAGTCAAATATATTTCCAAACCTTGCATAGTTATACATGCATACAGGTATTGCCACTATCAGGTAAGGAAGACAGAAACATATCGTATCTATGATGCTCTTTTTTGTAAAGAGCTTTCTGTTCTTAAATCCATCCTCGAATATAAACCATATCAGCGCAGTTCCCGAAAGGATCAAAAGCTGAGGCCTGCATCCGGCAACGAGTGCCATGCACAGGCTTCCAAAAAAGATGAATATCTTCTTTATGATCGTATGGTTTGCATTTAGTGCATTAAGCCACAGTCCCAGTCCCATAAATGAAAATGCTACGGCTCCCATTATGGGTATGTTGTATATGTCCGATCTTTGTGTAAGATATATGAAATTAGCCGAAAACTGTGTTGCTGATATGACAGCGATATACCAGATATAAGGAATGCTCTTTATATATCTTTTCACAAATCCCGTCACCGTCAGAAATACACTGATGGTAAGAAGTACATAAAAGGCATACATAGCCTTGTAGTTTGGCAGGTCCGCTTTCTTTATGACTCGATACGGATAATATAAAAGAAGTTCCGGAACTATCCCGAAATATGAGTAGTAGTGTCCTCTGTAAAAGGCATAATCCATCGAATAATTAATGTCTTCAGCTAAAAGAGTTATGGTATCATAGGGATTCTCAACTTCTAAAAGCTTTGGATCCACATACTGCTCAGTCATCTCGATCGTGCCTTTTTCAAGGCTTCGTGCAAGCTCCTGATACTGAGAATGATGCGGCCAGGGACTGTCTAGAAGAACCTTGTCAGCTTTGTTTATAATCTTTCCAAGGATGAGAAAACAGAATAACAGTAAAAGAGTAACAACGATCTGCCATGTCTTTTTCTCATCATAAAAGATGTCGTGTATTGGCGATTGTGTATATATAAGATAAGCCATGTAAAGGATCATGAAAATGAGAACAAGCCTTACAGGCTTTACATCGACAGGTATATGAGCATTTGCCCTGATACTCTTTATATGAGCTGTACACCCTTCTTCAGCTCTTACCTTTACCTGAATGGTATGTACGTTGCCGAACGGATATATGTTTGAAAATCCGCTTCTTCTGATCCCGTTGCATACAGTATACTCAGGTGTCTGATACTCATACTTGTCACCCTCATCGGTAAGGATAACTGATACATAACCCACCTCATAGTTTTCAACATCCATATCGACATCAACATTGACTACGGGTGCGTTTACTGTCGCAGTTTCGGTGTAGTATGTATATTCATCATCAGTTGATACATTCTCTGCAAGAGTGACCGTCTCATAACGCATGCTCTTAAACGATGACATGTTAAAGAAAAATATCTCGATGATAACTGTTATCAGTGCGATTATGACAAAAGACATTATTAATTTGTTTGAAATAAGCTTTTTTATCATAGTAAACAATAAACGCCGAATCAGAATCCATCCGATCGGCGCTTTAAACTACTTTTTCCTTCTCAGAGACTGTCTGGCTCCGTGCATCTCTCTTCCGGCTAAAATATCGGCAACCGCATCCATGCGAAGCCCCGCATCTATAAAGTCGCAGAATTTGCAGAAAGGCCAGTTCTGTCTGCCTTCGGAAATGCTTTCGCGAACTTTTTTGTACATATCCGAATTCCAGGCTTCCTTTACGGATACCTTGTTAAGATCGGCCATGTTCGTCACTTCAAAGTTATCACAGCAGCATATGCCCATCCTTCCGTCAGGGAAGACAAACACGTCTGTAAACGGCATCAGACAGGTTTCCGTTATTATCTTTGTATCATTCTTCTTGTTCGGAGCGCTTCCTGCTCTGTTCGTGAGCACCGCCTCCATATACCTCATCTGTATGAGTATGTCCACATCCTTGAATTCCTCGGGATGAGCCTTTGCATATTCGTAGATCTCTTTTACGTTGTCATGCAGCTTCATATCAAGGCAGTAATTGTTGATGATGAGCTGATCTACATACGGTGCAACTTCCTTAACCTTTTCAATCGTCAGGATGTGGCCGTTTGTGGAAATGAATAAAAACGCCTCGGGAAGCTTTTCTCTGCAGTATTTGTGAAACTCAATAATACGTGTATCGAGCAGCGGCTCATTGTTTCCGTATAATGTAAGATGACCTTTAAATCCCCAGTCAGCCAGCTGATCGATGATCTTATAAAAGAGATCATCTTCCATTCTGCAGTACGGTCTCTTTTCAGCATTCTTGTTTGCCGTACAGAATGCGCATGTGGAATTGCATCTGTTTATCGTTTCGATATTGAATATCAGCGGCTGCGGTGGTTCCTTGCAGCTGTTGAAGTAATCGATATATCCTTTTTGAGATTTTGCCCTGCTGGCAAACTGAAGCTTTAAGTACGCATTGGAACTGAGCATCGGGAAACGCTTCTGCATCTCCCATCCGAAACGTCCCATGAAGTTATGTATTCTGACAGGCATAAATTACTCCCTCTAATCTAGTATTTCTTGGTATGGAGCCACTCAGCAAGATCCTTGAAATATTTTTCGAGTGCCGGACCCGCTCCGTTGGGGAATCCTACGTTTACAAAATCCCCGTCCTGGAATGCTATCTCAAGCGCCTGATGATCGTCTCCCTCTACGCTTATCTCACCCGGTGCTTCTCTGTATTTTTTTATGGTAGTTGATACCGTATATCTCTCAAGTATGTCCGTGATGTCATCGAGTCTCGATCTGTTTATAGGCTCATCGACACAGGTGATCGTACCGTCCTTTGAAGGGTACCAGCAGTTGAATAAAAGTGTATCCTTATCGGTCACGTATACTTCAAATCTGTAGCTCTCTGTCTCCTCGTCAACCTTGTTTCTAAGTACGATCGATCTGATAGCGTTTGGATCGACCTTCTTTTTAGTACTATATTCTTCTGAAGAAAACGGAGTGTATGCTTCAGTCTGTGGCTCTTCAACAGTTTCTTTATTACCAATTCCAAGACTCTCCCAGTCATGAGCATCCTTTTG
>JAGCXJ010000335.1 GCA_017961385.1 Lachnospiraceae bacterium | reverse complement strand
CTTGATAATGACAGTACGATCAGATTTAACACAAGTATAGAGAGCGGTTCGTATATCGCTCTTACGATCAAGGCGTTAAGCGAGTTTGGAGTAAATGTCAGATGGATGGATGAAAGAACTCTGTTCATTGAAGGAAACCAGAAATACAGGAGCAAGGATACCGTAGTAGAGGGTGATTATTCCAACGCGGCGTTTCTTGATGTGTTCAATACCATCGACGGAGATGTATCGGTATCAGGTCTTAGAATAGACAGCATGCAGGGCGACAGAGTCTATAAAGAACTGTTTGAAAAGATTGTAAACGAAAGACCCACGATCGATCTTAAAGACTGTCCGGATCTTGGTCCTGTTCTCATGGCTGCGGCTGCATGCAACAACGGAGCCGAATTTATCGGAACTGCCAGATTAAAGATCAAGGAAAGCGACAGGGGAAGAGTGATGTGCGATCTCCTGGCCGGATTCGGAGTGGATACTGTTTATGAGGATGATCGGATAGAAGTAAAGAAATGTACTTTAAAGACACCAGAAGGTCCTGTTGACGGCTGCAATGATCACCGTATAGTCATGACTGCAGCTACTCTTCTTTCGATCACGGGAGGTCAGATAAGCGGTGCTCAGGCTGTAAGAAAGAGCTATCCGGATTATTTTGATGTGATAAAAAAGCTGGGGATAGAGGTAGAGACAGATGGAATGGATTAACAAGAAGACTATTCTGATAGTCGGACTCGGACTTATGGGCGGAAGCTATGCAATGGCCTTAAAGAGACTCGGCTATACGGTTACTGCTATAGATACAGATAAGGATTCAATAGAATATGCCATTAACAATTCGATCATAGACAGAGGCAGCACAACTGTCGATAAGGAACTTATAGGTGCAGCGGATGCGGTTGTATTTGCTCTTTATCCAAAGACGTTTGTTGAATGGATAGACAGGTATCAGCAGTATTTAAAGCCCGGCATCTTTATAACTGATGTGACAGGCGTAAAGGGATGCATCGTATATAAGATCCAGGATATGCTTCGAGAAGATGTTGAATTTATCGCATCGCATCCTATGGCAGGAAGAGAAGTATCGGGAGTTAAAAACAGCAGCGATATGATCTTCAGGGATGCCAACTATATAGTTGTTCCGACAAAAAAGAACACACCTGAAGCTGTCGAATGGTGCATGATGCTGGGTCGCATTCTGGGATTTAGAAAGATATCTGTACTGACGCCCGAAGAGCATGACAGCATGATCGCATACGTATCTCAGCTGACTCACTGCATAGCGATATCATTAATGACGGGAACGGATCTTGAGCATGTGGAGAATTTCACCGGAGATTCATTCAGGGATCTGACAAGGATAGCCAGGATAAATGAAAACATGTGGAGTGAGCTGTTTCTGATGAACAAGGATAGCCTGATCCTGCAGATGGATCGCTTTATTGATGAACTGACTCAGATACGACAGCTCATAGTTGATAACGATACCGAAGGGCTTAAGGAAAAGATGAGACTGTCAACTGAAAAAAGGATGAGGTTTGACAAGTAATGAACATGGAATTTGAAAAAAAGCTCGCATTGCCCACTGAAGTGCAGGAGGACAATCCTCTTACCGAGGAGATGGAGCTAAATATAGCGGATAAGAGAAAACAGATAAAGGATATATTTGAGGGAAAGGATGACAGACTGCTGCTCATCATTGGCCCGTGTTCCGCAGATAACGAGGACAGTGTGATAGACTATATATCCAGACTCTGTCCGATCCAGGAAGAGGTTAAGGATAAGATCCTTATCGTCCCCAGGATCTACACAAACAAGCCAAGGACAAACGGAGGAGGCTATAAGGGCATGCTCCATCAGCCCGACCCAACTGGAAAGTCTGACCTCTACCACGGCATAGTGGCAACAAGGCATATGCATATGAGAGCCGTACGTGAAACGGGCTTTGCATGCGCGGATGAGATGCTTTATCCGGAAAACCATCAGTATCTCGATGACCTTTTGGCTTATGTAGCTGTCGGAGCCAGGTCTGTTGAAGACCAGCAGCACAGACTCACAGCCAGCGGCATAGATGTTCCTGTAGGCATGAAAAATCCAACATCCGGAGATTATTCCGTAATGATGAATGCTATCTTTGCTGCTCAGTCGGCTCATACATTCATCTACAGGGGCTGGGAGGTTCATTCAAAGGGCAATCCGCATACTCATGCGATCCTAAGAGGATATAACAACAAGCACGGACAGGCTCAGCCGAACTATCACTATGAGGATATAGTAAGACTGTGTGACTACTATGACAGTATGGAGCTAGTAAATCCGGCTGTGATAATCGATACCAACCATGCTAATTCAAACAAGGATCCGTTTGAACAGCCCAGGATAATAATGGATGTGCTCAATTCCGCCAAGCATAACGAGAGGATAGCAAAGCTCGTAAAGGGATTCATGGTGGAGAGCTATATCGAGGACGGTTCTCAGAAGGTAGGCGGAGGCGTCTACGGCAGATCTATCACAGATCCGTGTCTCGGATGGGAAAAAACCAAAGATCTGATACTGCATATGGCAGATCATATAAGTTGAGAATACTTAAAAAAACATTTATAATGTATGCAATACGTCAAAAAGAGGTAATTAGTTTTGTTAGACAGAATGTTTAATTATGAGAATCCGGTTTGGCAGTTCATGGGAAGGATCGCCGATCTGATGATCTTAAATGCAATGGCACTGATCTTTTCGATACCGATAATCACGATCGGAGCGTCATGGACCGCTCTGTACTACTGCACCGTAAAGATCGTCAGAAAAGAAGATACATATGTATGGAAGGAGTTCTGGAATTCGTTCAAAAGCAATTTCAAGCAGGCAACGATCATATGGCTCATCCTCATACCTTTTCTTGCGATTTTGTTTGTAGATGCGCTCATGTGGTACAATGATCCTACGCTTTTACCAAAGGCGTTAAAGGTCACAACGGTCATAGTCATATGCATAGTGCTTGCGATAACCATATATGTATTTCCGATACTTTCGCATTTTGACAATACCACGAGAAACACGCTGAAGAATGCGTTTCTCGTATCGATGATCAATATACCGTATACTTTATATTTCATGTTTCTGCTTTTTTTGCCGATCCTTATCGTATGGATCGATCTGAGGTTCATGATGCTCGACATGCTTATGGGAATATCGCTTCCCGCATTACTGGCATCTTTTGGCTGGAGCAGGATATTTAAAAAGCTTGAGCCTCCAAAGCAGGAAGAAGACGAGGAAGGATCACAGGATTCAGACTCGATAGTAAAGGAAGCTGAAAAAGAGCTTATCGCATCAGGGGTGGATGTATCAGATACAGCTGAGTAACAGGGGAGACAATTAAGATAGTGGGTTTAATGGCAAAAACAAACAGAAGCGAAGAAAATGACAGGGAACGTAAGAGCTTAAACAGTACGATCCTTATAGTTTTGCTGCTCTCATTGCTGTTTCTTATCGTATGGCTCATGGTATCGAGTTTTTCTGACAAGGCCTACGAGCAGGCATCAAGCGATTTAAAAGTCAGGCTGATCAATACTACGGAAAAGAAGGCACAGGAACTGGCACTGATAATGAATGACATGCTTTCTTCCGGAATGATCGCATCTTCGTATCTGTCAGATGACGTACAGGATATGTTTTCAGACAGTCATATCGATATAATAAAGGATTCCAATAAGAATCTTTATGCTGTCGCTATTGTGGACATTGAAGGAAAAGGCATAAGCACGAGCGGGGAAATAGATCTTAGCGGATCGGATTATTTTTCGCCGTCTTTAAGTCCGAGATTCTCATTTACAAATGATGATGCCATAGAGGGAAGGAAAGCTCTTATCTGTGAAGTCCCTGTAATAAAAGATGAAAAACCGGCAGCTTATCTTATACAGTATATAGATGTTGAGACGCTCAAGCTTTACATTCCGATCGAAGGAAACAATCGCGACAACAGCGTGCTGATCGTTGACAGTGCCGGCAACAGGATGTATTCAAACGGAAAACCCTGGATAGTTGTAAAGAGCAATTTCAGGGATACTCTTAACAATACGCAGATAGACACCACGGATATCGATACCGTGATGGCAAATATAGAAAACGGGATCAATCAGAATTTTGTAGCCAATCTTGAAAACAGAGGTTGCTTCTTTGTTGCGATCCCTGCCAAAGATACCGGATGGACGTTAATAGATATCATAGACAAGAATACATACATCGATAACATCATCCTTGACAGGAGCAGCTATGAACAGGCGATGGCAAAGAAGATCGCAGCGATCGTATTCGGTATCGTCCTTTTGCTCTCGGCGATCGTTATTTCATACAGAGTCAAGGATATGAAAAACAGCAAGGTTCTTGAGAACAAGGCTGATACGGATCTGCTGACAGGACTTAACAACAAGCTCTCTACAGAGAGAAAGGTTCAGGAATGCCTTGAAGCCGAGCCGCAAGCACAGCATCTGATGCTTTTATTTGATATCGATAACTTCAAAAAGATAAATGATACGATGG
>JAGCXJ010000334.1 GCA_017961385.1 Lachnospiraceae bacterium | reverse complement strand
GAACAGACTTAAGCTCGAAGTTGATTTCCACGTAGGAAAGCAGGGTCTTAAGCAGATCCTTGAAAAGGTAATCAACACACACGGAGCAAGCGTTACTGCAGAAGTGCTTGACCATATCAAAGCTATGGGCTACAAGTACTCAACAAGAGCAGCAATGACTGTTTCAATATCTGATATGACTGTTCCTGCTCAGAAGCAGGAGATGCTCGATGCGGCTCAGGAGACTGTTGACAGGATCGCTAAGAACTACAGAAGAGGTCTTATAACAGAAGAAGAAAGATATCGTGCAGTCGTAGATACATGGAACGAGACTGATGCTGAGCTTACAAAGGTTCTTCTTGACGGTCTTGATAAGTATAACAACATCTTCATGATGGCCGATTCCGGAGCCCGTGGTTCTAACCAGCAGATCAAGCAGCTTGCAGGTATGCGTGGACTTATGGCTGATACAACAGGTAGGACTATCGAGCTTCCTATCAAGTCAAACTTCCGTGAAGGTCTTGACGTTCTGGAATACTTCATGTCAGCTCACGGTGCTCGTAAGGGTCTGTCTGATACAGCTCTTCGTACAGCCGATTCAGGTTACCTGACAAGACGTATGGTAGACGTATCACAGGAACTCATTATACGTGAGACAGACTGCTGCGAAGGCAGGGAAGAGCCTTACGGAATGACTGTAAAGGCATTCATGGACGGCAAGGAGACTATTGAGAGCCTTAAGGACAGGATCACAGGAAGATATGCCTGCGATACCATTGAAGATACAGAAGGAAACGTGATCGTTAAGCGCAACCACATGATCACTCCTTCACGTGCAGCCAAGATACTTTCAACAGGTGTCGAGGTAAAGAAGAACGGCGAAAAGGTTCCTTATACTGTAGACGGCGAGCTCAGAAAGGATGCAGCTGTCAAGATCAGAACGATCCTTACATGTCATTCAAAGGACGGACTCTGTGCTAAGTGCTACGGTGCGAACATGGCTACAGGAGAAGCTGTTCAGGTCGGCGAGGCAGTAGGTATCATCGCAGCTCAGTCTATCGGTGAACCCGGTACACAGCTTACCATGAGAACATTCCATACAGGTGGTGTTGCCGGTGACGATATCACTCAGGGTCTTCCCAGAGTTGAGGAACTGTTTGAGGCACGTAAGCCTAAGGGTCTTGCTATCATAGCAGAGTTTGGCGGTACTGCTTCGATAAAGGATACAAAGAAAAAGCGTGAGATCATCATCACAAACGATGAGACAGGCGAGACAAAGACATATCTCATTCCTTACGGCTCACGTATAAAGATAATGGACGGCGCTGTTTTAGAGGCAGGTGACGAGCTTACTGAAGGTTCCGTAAATCCTCATGATCTGTTAAAGATCAAGGGTATCAGAGCCGCTCAGGACTATATGCTTCGTGAAGTACAGCGTGTATACAGACTTCAGGGTGTTGATATCGCTGACAAGCATATCGAGGTCATCGTTCGTCAGATGCTTAAGAAAGTAAGAGTTGAAGAAAACGGTGATGCTGATTTCCTTCCGGGAACACTCGTAGATGTGCTTGAGTTCGAGGAGATAAACGAAAAGCTTAAGGCTGAAGGCAAGGAAGAGGCAGTAGGTACCCAGATAATGCTCGGTATCACAAAGGCTGCTCTTGCTACAAACTCATTCCTTTCAGCTGCATCATTCCAGGAGACCACAAAGGTTCTTACTGAAGCAGCGATCAAGGGCAAGGTTGATCCGCTTATCGGTCTTAAGGAAAACGTTATCATCGGTAAGCTCATTCCGGCAGGTACCGGCATGAAGCGCTACAGAGATGTAAGACTTTCAACCGATGACAGGATAGCTGCAGCGGTTGAAGCAAAGAAGGCGCTCGAAGCTGCCATCGAGCAGAGCGAAGCGATTGAAGCCGATGAGGATATCGATGATGTCATCGATGAAGAATTAGAGGTTACAGAAACCGAAGAAGTTTAATAAAATAACAAGGCCCCTGTTCAGTGAACAGGGGCTTCTTCTTTTTATACAGTACTTATTTCATCACATTTATCGAAAAATCAAGCTTGGGCTCAGATGTGTGTATCAGTTTCCATGATCTTATGCTGTAGAATGTATCTTCATCGGACAAGGGATAGTTTGGTATGACTTTTACTTCAAGTCCCTGATACTCGGTAACCGGGATTATCATCTCAAGATCAAGATCTTCACATGCCTTAAGATATGCGGCTTCATCGGAAGAAGCCTTGTATATATCTATAAGTTTATTATCAAGTTCAGCCAGTTTCTCATAAGCCTCATTGCATGCACTGTAGTATGAAACATTCTTTTCTACAGTCTTATCGGTAAGCTTCTTGTCTGAAAGAGCAGATGAGAGGGAAAGGACTGCAAACGAAACAAGACTCAATACGACGAATATCAGCAAAAGAGACGATGTTCCGAGATTTAAGTTTACATGATTTGTCTTAGCGGACATCCTTTAGCTGCCTCCTTTCGTACTTTAAAAGGTCCTGAGTGAGAAATACGGATTTCTTTTCGGGATCTGTTATCGTGATATGGACCTTATAGTAACCGTTTGAATAGTCTGTCTGTGCATTTACGCAGTAGGAAGCGCTCGAACGCTCGCAGACCTTTAATGTATCGTCATAGTAAAGGGTCGAATCGTTCATGATAAAGTCAGATCGATAGAAGGTCTCGCTGTAGTTTGTCAAAAGAACGGAAGCGTCAGAGGTGTTCTCGCTTAAAACGTTGGTGTTATGGGCACCAACAAACAGCGAGAGGCATACTGCTCCCGTGATTGCAAAAAACAGCAATGCGATCAGTAATTCCATTAAAAACAGTCCTGCTTTAGATTTCTGCATATCCTACCCTGTCATTCCTTAATATCATCACATTTTGATGTGATATTGACTGTCATTGTCGAATCGTACATATCAGTGATCGTATATGTAAAGAGTCCGTTATCTATAACACTTATATCAAATGAATTGATCGGAAGAAGCTTTTTTCCCGCCTTCGGGCTTAGCTTGCTCTCCGACTTGGCATACAGCTCCTTTAAATATCCCTCATCCATATATATGTATGTATAGTATTTAACATCGTTATAGTAGCTTGTTATCCTGAAGGCATCAGATGAGCCGAAGCTTGAAAGCTCTATGGCGCCGCTGTCGTCGTTCTGTCTTATCTTTTCGTTTATATATGCGACAGAAGTCGATATATTGAAGTGCTCTTCATAGTTGTTTATGGTCTTCTGATAGATATTTGCACCGAATGCAATAAGTAGCATCGAGCAGATGGCAAATACCGCGAACAATGTCAGAACAAAGAGGGTATCGACGATATGTCTGTTTTCGATATGCTTTCTCATCGCTTCTCCCCCTTCTTTATTATCGTATAGTTAGGGTATATGTTGTTGCCCACCGGCTGATAGTCCACTATGTAGGCAGACTTGTCATAGGTAAGGCCGTAGTGCTTTTCCATATATTCAAGAGACGGCGGATAAAAGCCCTCAAGGGCATAGCAATGCATGATGTCTCTTTCCATGGCATTGTTGAGCGCCTGTTCCTGACGGTCGCCGTTAGAGCTTTTCATGATGGATACACCCATCATGAAGATGAGCATGAAAACAAAGAACACAAAAACTGCTACGTATATTGACTTGAACTTGAATCTTTTCTTCTTGTTAAATCGACTCATTTATTATCAACCCAGTCCTGACATGATACCCATAAGAGGAAGTATTACTGACAATAGTATCAGACCTACTACAAACGAAAGCGAGATAACGAGCGTGGGCTCGATGACGCTTATGAAGTTATTCAGTCTTCTGTCCGTATCCTCTTCATAATATGTTGCGATCTTATCAAGTACTATATCTACGTTTCCTGATTTTACTCCGACAAATATCATCCTTGAGTACAGATGATTGAATATCTCTGCAAGGTTTAGCGCTTCGGAGAAGTTGTTTCCGTCAACGATGAATGCTTTGAGCTTTTCAATCTGATCTCTGACTCCCTTGTGCTCGACAAGCTCGTCTACCAGATCTATAGCCGTATATATCTTCATGCCGCTTGAAAGAGTAAGGGACATTCCTCTTGCAAAGCGTCCGTATGCTATGTCACGCTGGAATGCCTTTGTGGGAGGAAAGATCATAAGGAATGAATTCCAGATCTTCTTTCCTTCCTTTGTCTTCATCATTATAAATACCAGAACGAATATGCCTGCAAGCGCTATGATGAACGAGAACGAGTATCTCTGGATGCTCTGTCCGAGATTAAGAAGCGTAGCGGCAAAACCGCTCATCTGTGTACCGAGCTGACCGAATACCTGATCAAACAGAGGTAATACCCTAGTTACTAGGATGAGTATGATAAAGAGCATCATTATTATCATGACTACGGGATAGGTCACCGCACTTCTTAGATTTTCCGAGATATATTCCTCATGCTCGTAGTCGTGGCACAGCGCCACGAGTACATCATCGAGCTGACCGGTCTCCTCGCCGAGCGCTATAATGTTTATTACGTAGTTTGGAAAGTATTCGCTGCTCTTTACGCAGGTTGAAAAGGGCTCGCCTAAACGGCTGTATTTTAAGAGCTCTTCAAGCACTGCCTTTGTCGCCTCATCCTTTGTATCTGTTAGCATCAGCTCTAAGCCATCCTTTGGCGTGATGCCCGCCTTGATGATCATGGCCATCTGAACG
>JAGCXJ010000333.1 GCA_017961385.1 Lachnospiraceae bacterium | reverse complement strand
TGATATCTTCCTTCTCCTTAACGACTTCTTTCTCGTCTTCATCTTCTATGTTTTCTACGGGTCCTTTTCCTGAACATGCCACAAGCATCATCATAAGCATGAACAGAAGTAAGTATCCTAACTTTTTCATTGTATTTTCGCCTTTTTTATCTGTTGTGTTCTTCATGTCTTATCATTATTTTCATGAAAAGTATGGCAAACATTAAGGCATTGAATCATAGCTGTTCTCCTCTCAGGTTTATGTTAGGAATCACGCTACGATCAATGCCCTGATACGACTGTTGCCGTTATTTAATCTAAACTGCCAGAAAGCATAACCTATTTCATAAAATTATCTTTTATAAACTTATAAAATATATAAGCTATTCCACCTACAAGGATGACAGGGAAAAGCCAGTTTAAGAGTGCTATCGAAAGTATTACTCCGCCGGCGATCACTATCCCTCCCGTAGCTTTTCGAAGCCACACGGGAAGATTTAAGAATTTGTTTAGTAATGTCAGGCCTGTGCTGGTAGTGGTTTTGTTTTCAACATCATCCTGTTTTTCAAACGGCTCCTGATAAGAAGACTGGCTTCGATTTCCTGCTTTGCTTGCGCGTATCGATTTGGCGATCAGCCTCGCATCTCCAAGGGATGTTAAAACCTCTTCTTCGCTGCTTCCTTTTCTTATCTCGCTCTCAATGTAGTTTTCGTAATAGCTTACCGTGTCATTTATATATTCATAATCCGATATCCCGGAAAGTTCACGTCTGAGCGTTGCGATAAACTCCTGTTTGTTCATAATAAATCCCAATATCCTAAAAAGCCTGATGCTTTACTACCTGATATTCATCTCCGTTCTGATAATATGGACAGTTTTCATTGCTGTTGCTTAAAAATCTCTGCATCTCGTCTTCATCCAGATCTATATCGCAGACATAATATTCATAATCCTCATCATATGCATAGTTTGCACATGTATCACATACAGACATATATCAATTCTCCTTTTGGGCTGCCTTTTTTGCTCCCTTTATAAATCTTAAATAGTATAATACGGCACATGCTGCAACTACCAAAAGGCCGATAAACTGCGAGGTGGAAAGGAAGCCTACAGCGCCTCTGTAATCGTTTCTGAAAAACTCGACAACAAATCTTCCGATGCTGTAAAACGAAAGGTATGCAAGACCGATCCTTCCTTCGGTCGAATGAGGATACTCATCCGTGTTTCTTTCCTGCATGAGCTTTTTCTCAATACGTGATGCCAGGTAAAACAGCAGGGCTGCATTTATAAAATCACCGACAGACATCATTATCTGAGTAGGCATCAGACATACACCGTTTGGAGCAAAATCGGAATGTGTGAACACAATTCCGATGGGAGAGGTCGTCTCTCTGCCGTAGCAGCATCCTGCCAGCAGACAGCCTATCCGTCCGAATCCCTGAGCAAGGGCTACTTCAGGAACGACAAGGTCGAATACATCTATAAAGTTTAATTTATTGACCTTGCAGTATCCCCATATGGTCGCCACACCGCCTATTATGCCGCCAAACAGGACAAATCCGTTTCCTTTGATAAATGACATAGGGGCAGCCAAAAAATCCTTAAAGTAAGTGATTATAAAGAGAACCTTGGCACTGAGAAATCCCAGAACGATCGTCCATACAGTAAGTCCGTACAAGAGCTCGCCGTTAATGCCTCTCTTTGCCGTTCTCTTGTCTGCGACAAACATGGCTACAACCACGCCTATCGCTATCATCAGTCCGTATCCGTGGACCGTGAATGGTCCTATTGAAAACAAGTCATTATACATATCTACTCCCCGAATCCTTTATTCTTCAAACAGCACCTTTGTAGAGCTGCATCCTATGCGGCTTACGCCTTCTTTGATATAGGCTATCATATCTTCTCTTGTCCTGATGCCGCCTGCTGCCTTTATCTTTACATTTTCTCCTATATGCTCCTTAAAGAGCTTTACATCCTCAAGCGTTGCACCGGCTGTGCCGAATCCAGTAGATGTCTTTATATAGTCAGCACCTGCCTCGGTAACGATCCTGCACATGTTTATCTTTTCTTCCTTTGTAAGATAGCATGTCTCGACGATGACCTTTAATATCTTATCACCGCATATTGCCTTTAAGGATGCGATCTCTTCCTTTACAAGATCATAGTCAGAGTTTTTAACATCAGTGATATTTATGACCATATCGATCTCATCCGCACCGTCATCAAGCGCCGTTGCAGTCTCTTCAGCCTTTGCTGCAGTTGTCTCGTATCCCAAAGGAAAACCTATGACTGTCGCGATCTTAAGATCATCTCCGTATTTTTCCTTTACTCTTGCTATATAGTTTGGCGGTATGCATACGCTGGCAGTTTTATACTCGATCGCCTCGTTGCATAATGCTTCTATCTGCTGCCATGTTGCTGTGGGCTTTAGCAGAGTATGGTCGATATAAGCAGCTATTTCAAAATTTGTCATCTATGTTTCCCCTTTAAAAATATTTTATACCGTCTCTGCTCACTTTTGCATAGAGCAGCGGATTTCTCTTTACGGCTTCATCGCTCATAACAAGCGACTCCCTGTATTTTTGCTCAGCCTTGTCAAACAGCTTTTCATCATCGGCATAAAGAGTAGCAAGAACATCTCCCTTTTGCACATGATCACCGGTCTTTTTCTCGATGATGATGCCTGCTGCCATATCTATCTTGCTCTCAAGAGTCTCTCTTCCGGCACCCAGCATCATAGATGCGATACCGCATCCTTCTGTATCCATATGTGCTATATAGCCGTCCCTGTCGGCCTTGACTTCGCATGAGTACTTAGCCTTTGTAAAGTTATCGGTATCCTCTATCACAGATACATCGCCGTGCTGAGCCTTTACCATTTCCTTAAGGCAGTTTAAGGCTGACAGATCTTCTATCACTGACTTGGCAAGCTTCATGCATGTATCCTCATCTCCCTTGCCTGCCAGTTCGAGCATATTTGCAGCAAGATACAAAGCCTCGTGCGTAAGATCCTCAGGTCCTTCTCCCTTAAGTGTATTGACAGCTTCTATTACCTCTAGACTGTTACCGATATTCTTTCCCAGCGGAACATCCATATCGGTTATAAGAGCGCATGTCCTTCTTCCGGCATTTTCTCCCAGCTTAACCATGGTCTCGGCAAGCTTTACGCTGCTCTCGACGGTCTTCATAAAAGCTCCGCTTCCTGTCTTTACATCCAGTACTATGCAGTCGGATCCTGCGGCAAGCTTCTTGCTCATTATCGATGAAGCGATCAGCGGGATGCTCTCAACGGTAGCTGTCACATCTCTTAAAGCATACAGCTTCTTATCTGCAGGAGTGAGATTTCCTGACTGACCGATGACACTTATGCCGGTCTTTCTAACAACATCGAAAAACTCTTCCTCGTTAAGATCTGTTCTAAATCCCGGGATGGATTCAAGCTTGTCTACCGTTCCTCCGGTATGACCTAGACCTCTTCCGCTCATCTTTGCGACCTTGACTCCGCATGCTGCGACTATCGGTGCAACGATAAGAGATGTCTTGTCGCCGACTCCTCCGGTGGAATGCTTGTCTACCTTAATGCCCTCGATCGGAGACAGATCAACCTGATCCCCGGATTTCATCATGGCTGTGGTAAGATCGAGTATCTCTCTCTCATTCATGCCGTTAAAGAATATCGCCATTAAAAGAGCGCTCGCCTGATAATCAGGTATCGTTCCGTCAACGTATCCTTCGATGAATCCGTATATCTCTTTACTTGACAGTTCGCCTCCGTCACGTTTTTTTGCTATAACATCATACATTCTCATAGATCATACCCCGTCCAGATCAAATGCAAGAGGGAGAAGCTCTCCCAGTGTATATGATCTTATCTCTTTGCCGTCATAAAGATGTATCATAAATGTGTCTTTTCTGCAGAACTCGCTCATTACCTGTCTGCAGACACCGCATGGAGCACAGAACTTGCTTATGCTCTCACCCCTGGGTGCACCTACTATGGCTATCTGTGCAAAATCCCCGCAGCCTTCGCTCACCGCCTTGAAGATCGCTGTCCTCTCGGCACAGACCGATGGTCCGTATGCGGCATTTTCAATGTTGCAGCCAAGGAACACTTCGCCTTCTTCAGTCTCGAGTGCTGCTCCGACGCAAAATCCCGAATACGGTGAATAGGACATCTTTCGAGCCATTATCGTTCTTTCAACGAGTTCTTCCTT
>JAGCXJ010000332.1 GCA_017961385.1 Lachnospiraceae bacterium | reverse complement strand
GGGTTCTTCTCAGTTCCTTTATAACACCTTTGCCCACTATATGATTGGGAAGACCTCCAAACGGCTGCGTACATACAATGTTGGGTGCACCGGAATTGATCAGTTCTACCATTTCACCGACCAAGAACCACCCCTCGCCTGTCTGATTGCCTATAGATACATAATCCTCAGCATATTTTATTAATGTGGATATCGGCGGGGCAGGATCAAAGTGTTTGCTTTTTGCATATTCTTTATTTATCGGTTTTGTCAAAAACTCGATGGCATCAATCCCGAGCTGAGATAATATCGCACTCTTTTTGCTGGTAAAGAAATGTTCATTCTTATAGACCTGATCATGGAAACAGTACAGCATAAAGCCCATAAGTTCAGGTACGACTGCCTCAGCACCTTCAGATTCAAGAAGCTCAACGAGTCTGTTGTTACCGGCAGGAGAGTATTTTACAAGAATCTCACCTACTATTCCGACACGAGGTTTTTTAAGGTTTTCGTCAATCGGTATCTCATCGAATTCTTTTATGATCTGCTTCATGAGCTTATACATCTTAGGGATGGAAATATGTTTCTGAGTTACAAACTCAATGCATTTTTCTTTCCATTTTTCATGAAGCCTGTCTACACTACCGGCTTCAAGCTCATAAGGGCGCATACGATATACGACTTTCTGGAAAATATCACCGAATACTGCACCTATGGCAGCTCTCTTTAAAAAGTCAACATTTATCTTAAAGCCGGAGTTGGTCTCTATGTTGCCTAAATTCATTGAGATAACAGGAATATATTCCATGCCGGCTTTTTTGAGGGCTCTTCTTATAAAGCCGATATAGTTGGTCGCTCTGCATCCGCCGCCTGTCTGGGTAATGACAAGTGCAGTTTTATTCAGATCATACTTACCGGAAAAAAGTGCTTCCATAAGCTGACCAACAACTAATAGGGATGGATAGCAGGCATCGTTATTGACATATTTAAGCCCCATATCAATGGAAGCCCGCGAATTAGTGTCAAGAACTACAAGATTGTAACCGCAGCTTGCCATTGCCGGCCCCATGATATCAAAATGAATCGGAGACATCTGAGGACATATGATGGTATAACGATCATCAAACATCTTCTCGGTAAATTCGACCTTGTTTATTGAACTTGGACGGACAGTTCTCTGTTTGTTCAAGCGTTTTCTTACATTCAGTGCTGATATAAGAGAACGAATCCTGATCCTGGCTGCTCCCAGATTGTTTACTTCGTCGATCTTAAGACAGGTATAAATCTTGTCGGCATTTGAAAGAATGTCATTTACCTGATCAGTAGTGACCGCATCAAGACCGCAACCGAATGAGTTAAGCTGTACAAGATCTATGTTATCGGTTGTACGAACGAAGCTTGCAGCTGCATAAAGTCTTGAATGATACATCCACTGATCTGAAACGATGAGCGGTCTTTCCGGCTGTGCCAGATGAGAAACGCTGTCTTCAGTTAATACAGCGATGTTGTAAGAAGTGATCATCTCTGGGATACCGTGATTGATCTCAGGATCCAGATGATACGGACGACCGGCAAGAACTATGCCTCTTATGCCGGTTTCTTCTATCTGTTTAATTACCTCTTCGCCCTTTTTCTGGATATCATGATGAGCTGCTTCAAGTTCGCGCCATGCGTCATATACGGCCGTGATAACTTCCTGGGCTGGGAGATCACTAAATTCCTTGACCAGAGCCTTGGCAATCACGTCAGCACTGATAAATGAGAGAAAAGGATTTACAAATCTGACTTCGCCTCTGCCGATTTCCTCAACATTGTTCTTTATGTTTTCGGAATAGGATGTGACTATAGGACAGTTGTAGTGATTGTTTGCATCCTTAAACTCGTTTCTTTCATAGAAAAGAGCTGGGTAGAATATAAAATCGACCTTCTGATTGATCAGCCACATGATATGACCATGAGCAAGCTTTGCGGGATAGCATTCAGATTCTGAAGGGATTGATTCTATACCGAGTTCATATATCTTTCTGGTTGAAAGTGGTGACAGGATCACTCTATAGCCTAAATCTGTGAAGAATGTATACCAGAAAGGGTAGTTTTCATACATGTTTAATACTCTCGGGATTCCTACGGTCCCGCGAGTGGCTTTTTCGGCTGACAAAGGTTCATAATCGAAGAACCTTTTAAGCTTGTAATCAAAAAGATTCGGAATGTTGTTTTTGTTACGCTCCTTGCCGATGCCGCGTTCACAGCGGTTTCCGGAGATATAATTTCTTCCCCCGGGGAAACGGTTAATAGTCAGACGGCAATTGTTGGTGCAGCCCTTGCACTTTGACATGCTTGTTTCAAATGTGAAGCTTTCGATTGACTTCTGATCAAGCATTGTTGTGCGATAACCGGATTCATATCTTTCTCTCGATATGAGAGCGGCACCGAAAGCGCCCATTATACCAGCTATATCCGGACGGATTGCTTCACAGTTTGCTGTCTTTTCGAAGCTTCTCAGTACTGCATTGTTGTAGAAGGTTCCGCCTTGTACAACAATATTTTTTCCAAGTTCTGAGGCATCGGATACCTTTATGACCTTAAACAGAGCATTTTTGATAACGGAATAAGCAAGACCTGCTGATATATCAGCAACACTTGCACCTTCCTTCTGAGCCTGTTTAACTTTTGAATTCATGAATACGGTACAGCGGGTACCAAGATCGATCGGATGAGGAGCAAACAAAGCCTCCTTGGCAAAATCCTGAACACTGTAGTTGAGCGATTCTGCGAAATTTTCGATGAATGATCCGCAACCTGAAGAACATGCCTCGTTGAGCTGCACACTGTCAACGGTCTGATTTTTTATCTTGATACATTTCATATCCTGACCGCCTATGTCAAGGATACAGTCAACATCAGGTTTAAAGAATGCAGCGGCATAGTAATGTGCAACGGTCTCGACTTCGCCATCATCAAGAAGGAATGCTGCTTTCATAAGAGCCTCACCGTAACCGGTAGAGCATGATCTTACTATATGTGCATCCTTGGGAAGAGCCTTATATATATCGATGATCGCGTCTATAGCAGTCTGAAGGGGATTTCCGTTGTTATTGTCGTAGAATGAATATAAAAGATCACCGTCTTCACTGACAACTGCAATCTTAGTTGTAGTAGAACCTGCATCGATACCCATGAAACAGTTGCCCTTATATGTTGAAAGGTCAGCTTTTTTTACCTGAGCTAAAGCATGTCTTTTCTCAAAATCCTCATATTCTTCTTCTGATGCAAAAAGAGGCTCCATACGCGCAACCTCAAATTCCATTTTTATTCCGCCGCTTAATCTTGCGATCATGTCATCAAGAGAAACGCTAACTTCTTCTTTGGCATTCAGTGCTGAGCCGATTGCTGCAAAAAGATGTGAGTTATCAACGTTTATAATGTGTTCATCATCAAGTTTGAGCGTACGTATAAATGCTGCACGAAGTTCTGAAAGAAAGTGAAGAGGACCGCCAAGAAAAGCAACATGACCTCTTATCGGTTTACCGCATGCCAGACCGGAAATGGTCTGATTGACAACTGCCTGGAAGATCGATGCGGAAAGATCCTCTCTTGTCGCACCGTCATTTATCAGCGGCTGTATGTCGGTTTTAGCAAATACACCGCAGCGAGCTGCGATAGTATATAGTGATGTGTAATTCTTTGCATATTCATTAAGCCCTGTTGCATCCGTCTGGATCAGGGCTGCCATCTGGTCTATAAATGAACCTGTGCCTCCGGCACATATCCCGTTCATTCGCTGTTCGATGTTTCCGTTATCAAAATATATGATCTTTGCATCTTCACCGCCCAGTTCAATTGCAACATCGGTCTTGGGCGCAAATTCTTCAAGAGAAGTTGATACAGCTATAACTTCCTGAGTAAAAGGAACTTCTAAATGATTTGCCAGAGTCAGACCGCCTGAACCTGTTATCATGGGATTAACAGTCATGCTTCCGAGCTTTTCCTTGGCTTTTTGCAAAAGATCAGTAAGTGTTTCCTGAATATTGGCAAAATGCCTTTCATAATCAGAGAACAGAATCTTATGATCTTCATCCAATATAGCGATTTTAACGGTTGTTGAACCTATATCGATTCCTAATGAGTATTTCATATTTGTTTCTTTATTCTTATATATGTCTGTTTTTGCAATCCTATCTATTATACAGAGTTGGTTTTTAAGTTTCAACCGAATTTACTTTTTACGGGCAAGTTAATAAAAATTTTATATTTTCAGATAAAGGAAAAAACAAATGTGTGCTGAATAATAAGAATATGAGGTTAATATGAGGTATCAGCATGACTATTAGAGAGGAACTCGAAAACAGAGAAAAACTGACGCTTAGTCCTTATGCAACTCTCAGTGTAAATACGCGAGGGAGATTAAGAGAGGAAGAGCAATGTGATATAAGACCGGTCTTTCAGAGAGACAGAGACAGGATATTGCACAGTAAATCCTTTAGAAGGCTTAAGGATAAGACACAGGTGTTTTTATCACCCGAGGGTGATCATTACAGAACCAGACTTACACATACTTTGGAGGTAAGTCAGAATGCGCGTACCATAGCCAAGGCTTTGAAACTAAATGAGGATCTTGTAGAAGCTATAGCGCTTGGACACGATCTTGGGCATACGCCATTTGGACATGCCGGGGAAAGAGCATTAAATGAGATATGTCCTCTTGGCTTTGAACATCACGAACAGAGTTTAAGAACAGTGGATGTTCTTGAAAAAGACGGACAGGGACTTAATCTGACCTGGGAGGTAAGGGACGGAATACTTAATCATCAGACAAGCGGCAAGCCGGCTACTCTTGAGGGAAAGATAGTAAGGCTCTCCGATAAGATAGCTTATATACATCATGATATGGATGATGCGATAAGAGCAGGTATACTAACCGAGGCAGATGTCCCAAAGAGCATAAGGGAAGTCATAGGCTATACCACAGGTGAGAGATTGGACCACTTTATTCATGATATAGTCACTACGAGTTTTGAAAAAGATGACATTTTACAGTCTGAACCTGTTGCACAGGCGATGAAGGAACTTAGAGAGTTCATGTTTGAAAATGTCTACAAGAATCCTGAAGCCAAGTCTGAAGAGGGCAAGGCTGAAAGGCTTATGGAGACACTTTATACATACTACATGAATCACATAGATCTTCTTCCTTCTGAACTGCTAGCCCTTTTGAACAGAGGCGAGCCCAAGGAAAGGATTGTATGTGACTTTGTCGGAGCGATGAGTGACAGATATGCCATAGCTTTGTATGATGAGCTGTTTATACCAAAGTCGTGGCATTTATAGATGAAATGAGGAAATGATCGGATGTATTATCCGGATGAGATCATAGAAGACGTTAGAAGTAAAAATGATATAGTGGATATTGTTTCGGGTTATGTCAGACTCCAGAAAAAGGGTGCTAACTATGTCGGACTATGCCCATTTCACAATGAGAAGACCGGTTCGTTCATGGTTTCTTCGACAAAGCAGATGTTTTACTGCTTCGGCTGCCATACCGGAGGAAATGTCATCACTTTCTTAATGAAGCATGAGAATGCGACATTTCAAGAAGCCTTGGAAAAACTGGCAGACAGAGCAGGAGTGAAACTCCCTGAACTTAAACTTAACGAAGAACAGAAAAAGCAGATGAGCGAGAAGGCGATCCTGCTTGAGATCAATAAGGAGGCTGCAAAGTATTTCTATTATCAGCTAAGGGGAAAACCTGGCGAGTTGGGAATGAAGTATTTTACAGACAGAAAGCTTTCTTCTGATACGATAAACAGTTTCGGACTTGGTTTTTCCTTGCCGTATTCAGATGATCTGGTCAAGTATCTGAAACAGAAGGGCTATACTGATGAACAGATAGTAAAAGCAGGGCTTGCTTCTCATGATGAAAAAAGAGGAACACATGACAAGTTCTGGAACAGGGTTATGTTCCCGATACAGGATATCAACCACAGAGTAATCGGCTTTGGCGGTCGAGTCATGGGGGAAGGTGAACCAAAGTATTTAAACAGTCCGGAAACACCGATATTTGACAAGAGCAGAAATCTGTTCGGACTTAACTTTGCAAGATCATCTCGAAAAGATTACCTGATACTGTGCGAGGGCTACATGGATGTAATATCTATGCATCAGGCCGGATTCAAAGAAGCTGTTGCTTCACTGGGAACTGCATTCACATCAGGACAGGCCAACCTGTTAAAACGATTCTGCAACAGTGTAATACTAAGCTATGACAGTGATGGAGCAGGAACAAACGCTGCGTTAAGAGCTATAGGGATACTCAGAGAAGTAGAACTCACGGCCAAGGTTCTTGATCTAAATCCGTATAAGGATCCTGATGAATTTATTAAAAACCTGGGAAGTGAAAAGCTTCAAGAGCGTATAGATAATGCAAAGAACAGCTTTTTCTTTGAAATAGAGGTGCTTGAAAGAGGTTATGATCTTAAGGATCCGGACTCAAAGACGGCTTTTTACAGAGAGATAGCTAAAAGAATCTGCGGATTTGCTGATGAAGTTGAGAGAAATAATTACATAGATGCCATATGTGAACGATACAGTATATCTACGGATGCAATGAAGAAGATGGTCATAGGATATGCCGCTGCGGGAATATCACGACCAACAGAACAGACAGCTGTCAGACCGGCCTTAAAGAAGGCTGATCCTGAAGAGGGACGAAAACGATCACAGCGTCTGCTCATTACCTGGATAAGCGAAGACAGCAGCATCTTTGATAAGATCTCGCCATATATAAGTCCTCATGATTTCACTGATGAGATGTATAAGAAGATAGCTGAAAAGCTTTTTGAGGGTATTAAAGATAACAATAAGATCGAACCTGCATCATTCATATCGGCTTTCGAAGATGAAGAGGATCAGAAAAGAGTTGCCGAACTGTTCAACACCAAACTTCTTAACTCTGACGGATTACCGGCTGAGATAGATGATATCAGGGAAAGAGAAAAAACTCTGCATGATATACTCGTAAGTGTCAAGACCGGATGTCTTGAGTATTATTCAAAAAATATTGGAAGCGATCCAGATGCGATAACAAGAGTTGTAGAAGGAAAGAAGCTTCTTGAAGAATTAAAAAAGACAAAAATAAAACTGGGATAGGAGATTTATAACATGGACGAATCATTACAACCAAAATTTGAGGAAAAACTGAAAGGCTTCCTCGATTCTGCAAAGAAGAGAGAAAACGTTGTCGAGTACAACGAGGTTCTGGATACTTTTGCGGAATTCAATCTTGACGAGGAGCAGATGGATAAGCTGCTCGAGACATTGGATGCGGCAGGTGTCGATGTTATGAAGATCGATCCTGTTGAAGACGACATGTCGCTTGATGATATCGATATCATTGATGATGAAGAGATAATGTTGAGTGATGAAGAAGAGATTGATATGGAGAATATCGATCTTTCGGTTCCGGACGGAGTAAGCATAGAAGATCCCGTTCGCATGTATCTCAAGGAGATAGGAAAAGTACCGCTGCTTTCTGCTGAAGAAGAGATAGAACTTGCTCTTCGAAGGGAAGAAGGCGATGCAGAGGCAAAGAAAACACTTCCGGAGGCCAACTTAAGACTCGTGGTTTCCATTGCAAAGAGATATGTTGGAAGAGGAATGCTTTTCCTTGATCTTATCCAGGAAGGAAACCTGGGACTTATAAAGGCTGTTGAGAAGTTTGATTACCGTAAGGGATTCAAGTTCTCAACGTATGCAACATGGTGGATCAGGCAGGCTATTACAAGAGCTATCGCAGATCAGGCCAGGACAATACGTATCCCTGTTCATATGGTTGAGACTATCAACAAGCTCATCCGTGTTTCAAGACAGTTGCTGCAGGAACTGGGGCGTGAACCTACCCCTGAAGATATCGCAGAAGAGATGAACATGCCTGTTGAACGTGTTAGAGAGATATTAAAGATAAGTCAGGAGCCTGTTTCACTTGAGACACCTATCGGTGAAGAGGAAGACAGCCATCTTGGTGATTTCATACCGGATGACAATATCCCTGTACCGGCTGATGCAGCTGCATTTACACTGTTAAAAGAGCAGCTACTTGAAGTCTTGAGCACATTGACAGACAGAGAACAGAAGGTATTAAGACTAAGATTTGGTCTTGATGACGGAAGAGCTCGAACTCTTGAGGAAGTCGGCAAAGAGTTCAACGTAACACGTGAGAGAATTCGTCAGATTGAGGCCAAGGCATTGCGCAAACTTCGTCATCCTTCAAGATCACGCAAATTAAAGGATTATCTTGACTGATGGTTCCGGTAAGCAAGAGAATGAAAAAGATCGCAGATATGGTAAGTGCTAAACGTGTTGCCGATATAGGATGCGATCATGGATTTGTTGGTATATATCTTATCAAGGAAAAAGGTGTTGAGCATGTATTTGCGATGGACATCAATGACGGACCGTTAAAGCGTGCTTACGAGCATGTTAATGAATTTGGTCTGTCAAATAGGATAGATGTTATCAAGTCTGACGGGGCAAAAGCGATAAAACCGGGAGATGCAGACGGTGCTGTTATTGCCGGAATGGGCGGCAGGCTGACTGAAAGGATCATATTAGATTCCATTGATGTATTTCAAAAAATGGATGAGATGATACTATCGCCGCAATCAGAGATCGACCATGTAAGAAGGTTTCTGATCCAAAACGGATTTGATATCATAGACGAGGATATGGTATTTGACGAATCAAAATTCTACGTGATCATAAAGTGTTCATATGATGCAAATATGAAAAGACAGATTGATGATATCAGTGCTCTCTACGGACCAGTTCTGATAGAAAAAAAACATCCCGTACTGATCGATTATTTGAAAGACAGACTTATCAAACTTGAAGACATTGTTGAAAGAATCGGCTCTGGGACTGATCATAAATCTGACAAAAAAAGTACTCGGACAGAGGAGGTTAATGGGGAAATAGATCTTATAAGAGGATTGCTTAATAAAATACAAGATTAAATGGAGGTAGCCGATATGGCAAAGATTACGATTGAGGGGATTACAAAAGAATATAACGAGGGAACTACATTTGAGCAGATTGCTAATGAATACCAGGATAAGTATAACGGTGAGATAGCACTCGTTATAGAGGACGGAAAGATCAGAGAACTCTATAGGACTGTTAAGAAGGACGCAAACATAGAGTTTATTACGCTTAGAGACGGCACTGGTCACAAGACGTATGAAAGAAGCGCAACGATGCTTTTCGTAAAAGCACTCAGTGATGTAGTCGGATCAAAGATAAACGGTAAGGTCAAGGTTGAGTTTTCGATTGGAAAAGGTCTGTACTGTTCACCTAAAGGCGATTATAAGGTTACGGATGATCTTGTTGAGCATGTAAATATGCGTATGACGGAACTTGTTGAAAAGAATATTCCGATTGTCAAAAAGACTTATCCAATCGCAGAGGCAATTGAATTGTTTGAAGAGCAGGGGATGACCGACAAAGTCAATCTATTCAAGTACCGTATGAGCTCTTCGGTAAATGTATATTCGATAGAGGATTATCATGATTACTTCTACGGATATATGCTTCCGAGCACCGGATATATTAAATCGTTTATCGTTATGGCGTATGAGGACGGATTCCTTCTTCTGCTTCCCGACAAAAATGATCCGTTCAATCTTGAAACGTTCGAACCCAGAGAAAAACTCTTTAAGAGCATGGATACCACTACGGAGTGGGGGATTGCTATGGGTATTGGTACTGTCGGAGATCTTAACAACAAGATCTGTGACGGTGAACTCGAGGATATGATACTTGTTCAGGAAGCGCTTCAGGAAAGAAGGATAGCTGAGATCGCCGGTGAGATAGCTGCACGTGAAGGCGTGAAGTTTGTCATGATAGCGGGCCCCAGTTCTTCGGGAAAAACGAGTTTTTCTCACAGGCTTTCCATTCAGCTGCGCACTCACGGTCTTAAGCCGCATCCTATAGGGGTTGATGATTATTTCGTAAACAGAGAAGATACACCTCTTGATGAAAACGGAAATTATAATTTCGAGTGCCTTGAAGCGATTGACGTTGAGGGATTTAACAATGACATGGTAGCTCTTCTTGAGGGCAAAAGGGTTGAGATGCCGTCATTTAACTTTAAGACCGGCAAAAGAGAGTATAACGGGCATTATATGCAGTTAGGCGAGGACGATATTCTTGTAATCGAGGGTATTCACGGGCTTAATGACAAGATGAGTTATAAACTGCCAACAGAGAGCAAATTTAAGATATATATAAGTGCTCTTACATGTCTTAATATAGACGGGCATAACAGAATACCGACAACTGATGGAAGACTGTTAAGGCGTATAGTAAGAGATGCACGTACCAGGGGCAACCTGGCGAAGCGTACGATCGAAATGTGGCCGAGTGTAAGAAGAGGCGAAGAGGAGAATATCTTCCCGTTCCAGGAAAGCGCAGATGTAATGTTCAACTCTGCCATGATCTATGAACTTGCTGCTCTTAAACTTTATGCGGAGCCGCTGCTTCATGAGATCGATAAAGATGAACCTGAATATTTGGAAGCTCAGCGTCTGTTGAAATTCCTCGGATATTTTGTTAGTATACCTTCCGACAAGATACCGATCAATTCGATCGCAAGAGAATTTGTCGGCGGTTCGATATTCAAAGTTTAATATGTTTAAAACAAGCAGGACGGGTGATCGCGGCAGCAATAGCTGACGAGGAAAGTCCGGGCTTCATAGGGCAGGATGCCGGATAACGTCCGGTGGAGGTGACTCCCAGACCAGTGCAACAGAAATATACCGCCCCTCGGGGTAAGGGTGAAATGGCAGTGTAAGAGACTACCGCCTGTGTGGTAACAGACAGGGCACATGTAAACTCCATCTGAAGCAAGACCAAGCAGGAAGCGTTGACCTTGCCCGGCGAGCTTCCAGGTAGGTCGCTTGAGGCGGTCGGTAACGGCCGTCCTAGATAGATGATCATCCAAGACATAACCCGGCTTACAGTTCTGCTTGTTTTATATATTCAGTTTATTTAGAAAGAAGGCGTTAATACAATGACTAAAATTGATGTTGTTTCAGGATTCTTAGGGGCAGGAAAGACTACTCTTATCAAAAAACTATTATCCGAAGCTTTGAATGGAAGCAGTACTGTTCTTATAGAGAATGAATTCGGCGAGATAGGTGTCGATGGCGGATTTTTGAAAGAGGCAGGAATCGAGATCAAGGAAATGAATTCCGGTTGTATATGCTGCTCCCTTGTAGGTGATTTCGGAACAGCTCTCAAGGATGTAATAGATCAGTATCATCCTGAAAGGATCATAATAGAACCTTCGGGTGTCGGCAAGCTGAGTGATGTTATGAAAGCTATAAATGATGCTGGTCTAGGTACGGATGTAGTACTAAACAGCGCCGTTGCAGTAGTTGATGCCAGCAAGGCCAAGATGTATATCAAGAACTTCGGTGAATTCTTCAATAACCAGATTGAGCATGCAGGAACTATAGTGCTCAGCCGTACTCAGGATATTTCTGATGAAAAGCTTGATAATGCAGTTGATCTGATAAGAGAGCACAACGAAAAAGCAACTATTATAACCACACCGTGGGATCAGCTTGAAGGAGAAGCAATCCTTAAGACTTTTGAGGGTGCAACAGATCTTGAAAAAGAGCTTATGGAACAGGCTTTGAAAGAACATCATGACCATGAGCACCATCATGAACATGGAGAGGATTGCACATGTGGTTGTCATGATCACGATCATGAACATCACCATGATCATGATGAGGAACACGAGCATCATCACGACCACGATCACGAGGAACACGAGCATCATCATGACCACGATCATGAGGAGCATGAGCATCATCACAATCACGAACATGAGGAGCATGAGCATCATCACGACCACGATCACGAGGAGCATGAGCATCATCATGACCATGACCATGAGCATCATCACCATCATGATCATGAGGGACATCATCATGCCGATGAAATATTTACAAGCTGGGGTGTTGAGACACCTAAGAAGTTTGCAAGATCAGATATCGATACCGCGCTTGATTCTCTTGAAGATGCGGATAAATATGGAATGATTTTAAGAGCTAAGGGTATGGTTGCATCAAATGATGGAACATGGATCTACTTTGATTATGTACCCGGTGAGAAAAATATCCGTACCGGCAAGGCTGATGTTACAGGAAAGCTGTGTGTTATAGGTTCAGATCTTAATGAACATGAGATAGAAGAACTGTTTGGAGTATAAAAATGTTTGGCAAGACAAATACTAAGATCCCCGTATACATGATAAACGGATTTTGGGAGAGCGGGAAAACTGATTTCATATCATTTACTATAAGTCAAGATTATTTCAGGACAGGAGAAAGGACTCTTCTAGTTTTGTGTGAGGAAGGCGAGCAGGAATATGATCCTAAGACATTAAAGAGGACCAATACGATCCTT